>JBHLNL010000001.1:0-1126 GCA_048941605.1 Promethearchaeota archaeon
GGTATTGCATGTGGCGCAATTGCTCAATGCTGGGGAGCAGTATCTCATGCTGCTATTTATGCTAACATGAGAAAACAATTTGACCAGGAGATCCTTAAATTTCAAGGAGTTGGTTTCCTTTTAACAGACCTTTGGGCAAAAACTACAAATTTAACATTAGGTTTACTTAAATTTTGCGAGGAATATGACAAGAAGATGGAAAAATTCGAAGGACATATCCCTGCAAATATTTCCAGAGCGTTAGTTGCCTCAGCTAGTCAATTTAAATATCATTGCACGAACCTTTCCAAACAAATCTGTTATGAAGCCGCAAACCTTATGGGTGGTGCAGGATTATCCGACAATACCTTAATGCAGGATTATGTTAATATCTCAAGAATTCAAGAAATTGTTGGAGGTTCAAGGCAAATCCAACAATATATTATGTCTATGGCATTAAGGCAATTATTTAAAATGCTTTAGATTCTATTCAATTTCCTTATTTTTTCTTTTTTTAATAAAATAATCCTTATTATTCTTTTAAAAATCAAATTATTAATAGATATTTATTCTTTCAAAATGGGCGTTGAATGGAATTTAAATTCCATTTTAAAAATTTTTAAGTATTTATAATGCAATATATTTAAAATAAAAAAAGAGTTTAAGTAATAATAATGTTCTATGAAACAGACATCTTATAGAGTGTTCTTAAACTCAGGGACATTATATATTGCTGAATTTGACGGCTTCCGCCAACGATTTCCTGTATTCTAGAAATATTCAAATAATCCTGCATTAAAGTGTTATCTGATAGTCCAGCACCGCCCATCAAATTAGCAGCTTCATAGCAAACTTCCTTTGAAAGTGCTGTAGCTTGATATTTAAATTGACTAGCTGAGGCGACCATCGCTTGGGAAATATTCCGAGGTATGTTTCCTTCAAATTTTTTAAATTTCTCATCGAAGCCTTCACAGAATTTGAGTAATCCAAACGTCAGATTAGTTACTTTAGCCCAGAGATCAGCTAATAGAAAACCTACACCCTGAAACTTCAAAATCTCTTGGTCGAACTGCTTTCTTAGGTTAGCATATATCACTGCATGTGAGAGGGAACCCCAACATTGGGCAATAGCCCCATAAGCAATAGC
>JBHLNL010000001.1:1136-68657 GCA_048941605.1 Promethearchaeota archaeon
ATTCGTTCTGGTACGAGCCCTTCAAAGAGGTGTTCACGTCCTTTCCCAACAGGGCCAAGTATATATTCTTTTGGAACCCTTAAATTGGTAAACTTTTCTTTTCCTAACCATACTTTAGGAGTCCAAGGTATTCCGACACGTTCACAACTCCACCCTTCCCAATTTGTATTTATTAAGAATTGAGCCATCATGTTGCCATTATTCTTCTCAGCAGTGGCATAAGCAACCACCCATTTTGATTTGGGAGCATTGGTATTAAAAACTTTTTCTCCATTCAATATAAACGAGCCATCTTCCTGCTCATCGCATGTGGTTAATTGATGTACCGCATCGGAACCCCTTTCGGGTTCAGTAATGCATATACATCCGGCAGCCTGTCCTGTCACTAAATCTTTTAACGCCTCAAGTCTTTCAGGGATATTTTCATGATGTTCATATATAGGATTAATAGCTAAAACCGTAGCTCCACTACCCATCGCAAATTGGGGATCGAAGTTATCCACAGCAAGATATCGAAGAAAATCTGCCACAGCCCCATATTCTTCATATTCAACATCGATCATTTCAAAATTATGAGCCCGTGTTATATATCCTTCAGCTCCAAATGCTGCAATCCAATTATATACATCTTCGCCTGGACCATGAGTGATATCGTTCTTCTTTTCAAATCTCATGCAGAATTTTTGTACTTTTTTTAAATAATTAAACTGCTCAGGTGAAAGTAAAGCCATTAGATTGTTGTTTACAAAAGAATATCTGTTTTTAAGGCTCAATTTCTCAAGAATTTCATCATTAATAGCTTGGTTCATAAACTTTACCATTTTTTTTACCCCACTTTTTAATCCTTTATATATTTAAGATAACTAATTCTACTAGGGAAAAAGTGTATACACTTTTTAATTTTTGGAAAACAAATATACGATTATCAAAATATGACATTTTTTTTTAGAAAAATAGTTAATGAAAAAGGTAATAATGATCAAATTTCAGTTAAAAGTACTATTTAAATCTAGCAAATTAATTTCTGTATCCTATTTGAGAACCTTTTGGAGATAACTAACCCTGTCTCAAATGGACAATTGCTTTTGAATTGAATCACAGAAATAAAATGCTGATCGATCCCTACTAGCGAAAGAACTCCGAAGTTTTCTAAGGAAATAAGCTCATTTACCCTATAATTTCCAGAAATAAATCGTCCTTCTAATAGTCTAATTATTTCGGAAAGAATATTAGGTTCTAAGGAAGAAACAATCACTCTTCCAGTCTGAGTTAAAAGAGCTGAAGATACCACAAATGAAGAAAATGTGTGTAATTCATTAAAAACATTTAACAATTCTTTTTTAATCTCTTCAGAAACAAGTTGACCATGATTCTCCATAATTTCATTTATATTTCTCTCAAACTCAAAAAATTTTGAAATTTCTCCATCGAAATTATTAGTAAGCAATTTAAGATCATATTTATTTATAAACTGTTTCTTGATTTCTATCAGTTGATTTCTAAGTTCGACAAGGTTATCCGTTCTGTCGCTAAATAGAGCAAATAATAATTCATCATTTCCTATTTTTTCAATCTCAAATATAAACCTAAATAATCCTACTTCAATTTCAGATAATTCTTCTGTTTTTAGTGTTTGTTTTACAAACGAGAAAATAGCGCTTAAGAAACTACTGGTTAACTTAACGTTAAAAATATCCTCATAAGTCTTATAAAAAATTAATTCTCCTGTGTTTCCTTTCATAATGAAGATATTTTTTATCATTGAGTTCAGGGAAATTTTTTTGGTATTAAATACATCTCATTAATTTCTTTAATAATAGTTTATCTATAAAAATTCTTTTATTAATCAATTTCTTTAGGTGCACATAACAGACAACAAACAAAATCCAGTTAGATCTTTTATTACATAATTAATTAGCATTATTTTAAAAATAAAGCTAAATAAAATTCTAAAGTAGGGAAAAAGTTAATATTTAAATTATGAGAAACTTAAAATCCATCGAATTTTGCCCATTCATCTTCCTCCTCTTCTTCTTCCTCCTCAGAATATTCCTCGATCTCAGTACTTTTATAGGTTTCTGAGACTTCTTCTTCTAAATCTTCAATTTCATCTTCAAAACTTATTGCTTTATCAATATCTGTTATAGTAGCTGCGGAAACTTTAACTTCAGGTATAAGTTCTTCTATTGGTTTCTTCTTTTCGACTAATTTCAAGTAATCTCCATGAATTTTAATGGTTATTGGTGTTTCTTCTTGTAATAATCTTACAACTACTTCTTCACTTGAACTGGTGTCATGAGGCATACGCATTACAAGTGCTCGTGAACCTTCAAACACTCCACTTATGATCTCAACAGTATCACCCTCTTCTAAATATTCAGTTACACTTCTTGGTAAAAGTACATGTTTAAGCTCTGTAAGTTTTATATTTTGCACTATTCTTCCCTTTATATGAGGTATTCCTTGCACTGCTATTTGAACATCCCGTTTCTGAGGAGCTTCGAAGAATATATAACCTGGAAGTAAAGGAGACACGAGCATAGCTCTAATATCAGGGATTACATCTAGGATTTTAAACCTATAGAATATCTGCTTTAAAATATTACTTTCTTGATTAATGGTTGTTCTTACTGCAAAAAGAGTTGTTAAATCTTCTTTTTCGTCAAATTCATCTTTAATAATTGCTTTTTCGAGACCTATTCCTTTACTTTCTACTCTTTTTACATCTTCTTCTTGATCAGCCATTTTTTCTCACGGTTCCTATTTGAATCTGGGTATTTTTAAAATTTTTTTTGGAAAATAAGTATATACAAATAAAGAATTACAAAATTAAAAATTTTTGCTTTTTATTAAGAACTTATACTAATTTCCTAATAAGAGTTTATTAATAATTACTAATTCTAATTAACAATTAAAGAGGTATATTATTGATATTTAAAATTTCTGGAATTCTATTATTCCTTTCAAGCCAGGAAATCTCATGTTTCATATATCTCCATGTTATCTCACACTTTCCCATCTTTTCATCAGTTTGAGTTTCCCAATCCCATGGATTCACAATCACAAGGTCTGCAATCCTGATCCATACCCTTTTTTTGATTTTTCCACGTATTCTGCCTATTCTATGTTTACCATCCTCACAAAAAACCTCCATTCGATCATTTCCATAAACTCCTACTACACGTCCGTACATTTCTCCTAATTTTTTATTGGGGAATTTAACACGTGTAACTACTGGTGGTTCTTGTGGTCCTCTCTTCTTACTTTTTCCTTTCTTTTTTGCCATATTTAAAGACTCTTCTTTATTAATTTCTTGTAATTTAGATCTTATCATCGGGTAGATATGATCCCTTGATAAAAATAACTTTTATTGGTTTATCAGAATCATTTCTGATATTATGCATTTCTTTTGGTTCACATAAAAACACACTTCCTTGGGGCGCTTCATATTCCTTATCATCAATTATCATCATACCATTTCCGTCCGCGAAATAAAATGTTTCATCAACAATGTTGTGACCATGTGCTTTTTCACCCATTAGTTCACCAGGCTTAAGTAAAATAACCCCCCAGTCAATCGATGGACCTCTCATAAGATACTTCACACCAGATTCTCCACCTCGATATTCAAAATCTTTTTCATGGACTTTTTTAATTGTATATCACCAAAAGTCTAATCTTGTTATAAAACAAATTATCTAGAGTAAATTATAAATCTTACCTATTATAAAGAGATTCATAGCTTAAAATAATAATTTGAACGATTTTATAATGAGATAAAAGGTAAATGTTATGATTCCTCCTTTTAATTTCACTAGAATTCCTTATATAATTTTTGGAGCTGGAAAATTAAACAAACTATATAATATTATACCAAACTTTGGAAAAAATATACTCTTTGTAATTGGTGAGAATTCACTTAAGATATCAGGTAAATGGAAAGAAATTGTTTCTGTTTTAGATAAAAAATCACTTAATTATATGGAAATACATATTTCAGGTGAACCATCTCCAACTCTTATTGACGAGGCTGTAGCAAAATTTCGAACGAAGAATATCGATTTAGTAGTTGGAATTGGCGGTGGAAGCGTTACAGATGCAGGTAAAGCAATATCAGCAATGATTCCTAAAACTGAGTCTATAAAAAACTATTTAGAGGGAATCGGTAATAAGGATCATGATGGTATAAAAATTCCATATATAGCAATTCCAACCACATCTGGAACTGGAAGCGAAGCAACCAAAAATGCGGTAATTAGTGAAATCGGACCTAAAGGATTTAAAAAATCACTCCGTCATGACAATTTAATCCCTAATGTGGCGATTATCGACCCTGAACTTATGATATCTTGTCCACCATCAATTTCAGCTGCATGTGGGATGGATGCATTTACACAACTACTTGAAGCATATGTTTCTTCAAAAGGAAACCCACTTACAGATGCTTTAGCTTATAGCGGAATGAAATCTATGAGTGAAAATCTATTATTAGCATGCTCATCTGGAGGATCTGATGTGAATATTCGAGCAGCAATGGCTTATGGATCATTAATGTCTGGAATTGCTCTTGCTAATGCGGGTTTAGGTATTGTACATGGATTAGCTTCTCCAATTGGAGGTCTATTTAGAATCCCTCATGGTGTAGTCTGTGGGACTCTTCTAGCCGAAGCTACTAAAATGAATATTGAAACTTTGGAACAAAAGGGAGCAAAAGGGAAATTAGCACTAAAAAAACATGCTGAAATTGGAGCACTATTAACAGGTCAACATTATGTAAAAGAAGATAAAATTCACGATAATTGTATTTGTCTGATAGAAACCCTTGAATCTTGGACTAATGTTCTAAAAATCGATCCATTAGGCAAATATGGTATTAAAGCTGAAGATGTTGATAAAATCGTAGATTTAGCTAGTTTAAAAAATAATCCTGTTGACTTGAGTAAAGAAAAAGTTAAAAAAATAATAATAAATAGATTATAGGCCTTCTACTAGCTTAGTTGCTATCAACTCAAAAGCTTTATTAACATTTTCACCTGTTTTTGAAGATATCTTTAAATATTCAAAAAAGTTGAATTTTTCCTTGAATCCTAAAGCAAAACTATCATCAACATTAATTTTATCTTTCAAATCTAATTTTGTACCTAAAAAAATAATTGGAATATCTGGATTTTCCTCTCTACAAATATTAACCCATTGATCAATACTTTGTAAACTTGAAATTCTGGTGAGATCAAATAGTAGTAATGCTCCTCTTGCTCCCTTTGCATAATTCTTTAATATAGGTCTAAAGTGATCCTGCCCACCGAAATCCCATACCTGGAGTAATATCTTTTTCCCTCCTATCTTAATTTCTTTGAGGAAAAATTCTACTCCTATAGTCATTCGTGTGTCAGCTAAAAATTTGCCTTCAATATATCTATAAAGAAGCGTAGTTTTGCCTACTCCACCTTCCCCGGCTGTGATTACTTTCAAAAGTATGGATTTTGCCATATTTTTTCCTCAAATTTAAGCATTAATCATAGATTTCGATTCTAAATTAATCTAGGGAATACTACTGTATAAATATTTTTTATTGAAACTTTAAAATGCACTAATTATTTTATAGTTTTTTAAGCTCAATTGATGGATAGATATTTCTTCTGTCTTAAAAATATCGTATTAATATCTATTAATTTTGCTTTTTTGCGTAAAGCGGCATCATTGGTCGCTAAATATACATTTTGACTTTCCATTTTTAAATTATTTAACATTCTAAGTATAAAATCATCGGTAGTCTCATTTTCTCTCTTCAAATTTTTCTCAATTATTATTTCATACTTTTTTTTATTTTGTTCTAAGTATAAAAGTCCTGAATCATAAAACCGAGTAAAATTAGTGGCTTTTTGTTTCCTTTGTCTTTTAGAATCTAATTCATTAAATATCTGTTGAAATATTATAAATCTTATATGGCCTTCAATTATCATCCTAATTTCATTAAAATAATCAATTTTAAACTGAAAAGGAAGTAATATGAAATTAGAATCGATCACAACTAAATTAATTGAGGATTTCAATAGGTTTGGCGCTCTAAAATTTTTCTCGTTAAAATATCAAAAGCTTCTTTAACATTTTCGCCTGTTTTTGAAGAGATTTTCAAAAAATCAATTAAATTAAATTCATTTAAAAAAGACTTTGCATAATCATCATCAACCATAATCTCATTATCTAAATCCAATTTTGTACCTAAAAAGAGGATGGGAAGATTGGGATCACCTTTCCTCACAATATTAACCCACTGTTGCAAATTTTCTAAAGTGGTTATACGGGTAAGATCAAACATAAGTAAAGCACCTTTCGCTCCCAATACATAACTTTCAAGTAAAAATCTAAATCTTTCTTGTCCACCAAAATCCCATAACTGTAGAGTACATTGCTTCGAATCAATTTCTGTTTCTTTTAAAAAAAATTCGACTCCAATTGTCATTTTTGTTTCTGCTGAAAATTTACCTTCCACATATCTATGGAGAAGCGTAGTTTTTCCCACACCCCCCTCTCCCGCTGTAAGGATTTTAAGGATGAATTTTTGTGGCATTGTGGTATTCTCTTCTTAGTTTTTTGGGCGAAATTTCTTAAATTTTAATCTTCTGGAGCTTTTCTTGAAGATTTTAAATTATTTATGTTATAAATATAATCATAAAACGTATTAATATTCTTTTTTGAAACGATATTTTGAAATTAATTGAATTGAATAATAATCTTTTGTTTTTGTTTTTTATTGTTTCTCAGAGCTTAAAACAATAAAAATGGGTTTCAAAATAAATTTTATTAATGTTAATATAATAATTTCTCCTAGTCTTTTTTTAGAAATATTACTAGATATACATAAGGTGTTTTATGATGAAAATGAAAAAGAAAGTTCCAACTGAAGAGGAATTAAATAAATTACGGGTAAAATCATGGGGAACTTGGAATAAAGAAGTTAGTGAATTTGATTGGTCATATGGTGATACAGAAACTTGTTATATTTTAGATGGAGAGGTTGAAGTGACTGATTCAGACACAGGGGAAAAAATTGAATTTAAGAAAGGTGACCTGGTTCAATTTGAAAAAGGTCTAAAGTGTATTTGGAATGTGAAAAGACCAATAAGAAAATATTTTAGCTTCGATTTGGATTTTGGAGAGATAGATTAAATTACTTTTTTTACATTCTTTTTTATTTATTTTTTAATTTCAAAAATAAACCTATTTATACAAATTAAAAAAAATATAATCAAGAAAAATAAGATACATGTTTGATTAAAATGAAAACTGAGATTAATTTTGATTTTAATAATCTAAAAGTTAGCCAATTAGGTTTTGTATATAAAGATGTTAGGAAACAAGCGAGTTTAATGGAACAATTTTTTGGAATTCCCAAATTCACTGTATTGGGTCCACTTGAAATGAAAATTCTGCTTCGAGGAAAAGAAACGAAATGGACAGTAACTGGTGCTTATAGTCAACTTTTTAACGGTATCGAGATTGAATTAGTACAACCTGAAAGTGGGGTATCTATTCATCAAGAGTTTTTAGATCAAGGCAGGCAAGGAATACATCATATACGTTATGATGTTGATGATTTAACAGCTGTTATAAGAAAATTTGAAGAAGAAGAGATTGAAATATTACAAACTGGTAAAATCATAGGATTAGAATATGCATATATGAATACTGAACCTCTTTTAGGGATAATAATTGAATTTTCAGCTGTAAAAAAAGGAAGGAAAAGACGATAATCTTTTAATCTTAATTATGCAAATCTTTGTTTATCTTTATGTTCTTTTACAGAGATCTCTCGATCCTTAAGTCTGTTAAGTTTAACCAAACTGTCTTTAATTGCTTTAATTTCTGCTCTAGTTGTGACTTTAAAATCTTTTAAATTATCAAGTATTTCTTTCTCGCTATAGCCTTTATTATAGACTTCTAAGAATTTTTGAATGGATTTTTCATGATAATAAACATACTGTTTATTTAAGAAAGTAATTAACCATCCTTTTTTTTCTTGTTTTTGGGATAATTCAAACATCCTGTCTTGAATTTTTTGTAGTGTTTTATTAAACTTTCTCGCAATCAACTCATCTTCTATTTTATAATATTTTTTCATAAACTTACTAAGTTTTCTTTTGAAAAACAAATTTGGAATATATGATAACAAAAACAGCACTAATGTTATACCAGACATCCAAATAGCAGCTATTGGATTATAAATTGCTACAATAAGGATAACAGCTACAAGAAAGAGAAACCATTTTCTTCCAATTGTTTTTATTATAACTATATATTTTTTTGGCAAGGTTACTGATTAAGAATTATTCCACATTAATTAAAAATATAATTTATCGCTTAAAAACTTAATTTTAGATGAATCTAAAAAAGTAAGCCACGTATAACCACATAAACATGCGTGACCGGGTATTTTCCTTGTATGCCATGACCGTAAGCTAACTTACAGTTTGTAGTTTCCCATAGAGTCTACTTCCAGACCGCTATGGTCTGTAATTCGCAACTACAGTACTATCTACAACGCGAAACAAGTTTAACTTCCGGGTTCGGATGGTTCCAGCGCAGTAGCGAATCGCTACTAATTTATGTGGTTATAAACGTAATTCTTAACCGTTATATAAGGTCGGTTATTTTATAAGAAAATACCTACTTATATGGTTAGAAGTAAATAGGAATAATAAAAGCTAATAATTAAACTTTTCGGCTTTAGACGTAAAATTTAAAAGGATTAGACAACAGAGAGCTGTTAATCATGATTTTTCAATTAATACTTAGAGACACACAATGGTATCAATTTTTAATAAATGCTGTAATATCGATTATCGGTAGATTACTCGATATGCTAAGTACGAGATATATTACTAAGGAATTGAAGTTAGAGACAAATAAGATCGCTCGCAAAATAGGGTGGCGTGGAATGATTCTCATGCAAATACCAATTATCATATTAGGTTCATTAGATTTTTATTTTAGTTTCTTCATATTATGGTGGAGTATTTTTCTATTTGCTAATAATATCGAAGGAAGCTGGTACGTAAAGGAAGTTGGAGAAGAAAAATATCAAAATGAAATTAAATCTCGATTAAAAAATTCTAAAGCATGGAAAATAATTATTAGTGAATTATCTTCAATTTTAAAATTTACTGTAGCTGGTGTCTTTATCATAATATTTTTATTTGTTTTTAATGATTATTTAGCAGTTTTTTTAATTTCACTAGCTTTAATAATCCAAGGCATCTTTGGGGCAATTAGTTCTATCTTGTATCTTTTTGAGTTGAAGAAAAGTAATCCTAGCAAAGATTAAATATTTTTTAGCTTTAATGTATACTTTAAATTCTTTTTAAACTATTTTTGTGCTTTCTCATACCATTTAATAAAATAAAAATAGAAACTCCTACTATTGCGATAATTACAGCAATTGAAACGGGAATTATGTAATCAATCATAGGTAAAGGTATTGAAAAATTAAATGTAGAATCTTGAATAACTAATGTATTATTAGCATAATCTCTTGTAATAATAAAGTAAGAATAAACACCTGGAGTTAATCTTTCAGTAGTTATTGACAATACTTCTTGATTTTCTTCAAAACTATTTGATAATCCATAATAAGTGTAATCAGTAAAATTATTTTTAGATAAAAAAATATACACACATTCTATTCCTGATTTGTTATCTTGAGCTTCGACAGTGAAAGTTGTTATATCCGATGTTGAAGGATTTTTTGGGTTATTATTTACTCCAATCAACTGAGGGTTTGAATCATCTGGAAGGGTTGTAAAATTGAAATATGATGGAATTAAATTGTGCCCTGTGACTAGTACATTATAAGTTTCATTTTCTTGAGCAGGAAGTCGAAAACTCGCTAAACCATTTTCATCTGCATATGTGGTATGATATTTTCCATCAGAAGAATTTAAATGTACTCTTGCATAAGGAATTATCATACCGTTAATATCTCGAATAGTAATGGATACTAGTTGACCTTCATAAATATTATCGATAAATGGATTTAATGCGACTTTTGGTTTATTAGTATAGATATCTAATTCAGGATCGCCTAAAAGACAATATGTAAAAAGATTTTTACGTTCAAAATCGTAGCTTGTAGAACCTGAACCGAAGGTATAATAATCACTGTTAAGATATGCGACTTTAGAATCATACAAGGCTTTACCTTGTTGGAACTTTTTATTAACAAAAAATTCCTTCCAAAACAATTTTGCATTTCCACGATTTAACTTCTCTAAATTAGTGTCATATCGATGATACCATGTTATTCTTAATCCCCCAATTACCCCAATAGCACCTCCATACTCTTTATTTATTAGAGTTTCCCCAATACTGCCATCACCAGAATAATCACTATCATAGCTCGAAGTAGAACAAGCATCTAAATATACTAATGATGGCATATAATCATTCGTGCTAGTACTAGCATCCGAGGAACGATAAGCAGCAGTACTAGGATTTCTGTAATAACTTGTTGGACGTCCATGGCCTGCCATTAATACTGTAGAATATCCGTCATTAAAATACCCCACTAGATTTGATAGGGTAAGATTACCTGTACCTCCTGGTTCTTCTATTAAATGAGTATAATTCAATTCATTTTTAGCATAATTTTGTATAATATGGGTTGTCAAATAACTTTCATATTCTGGTGGATCATATTCAGAAATACCTCCTGCAAGTAGCATTCTATTCATCCAATCACCTACTTCAGGATTCGTTTCATATTTCAAAGTTTTATTTATCATAATTGCTAGTTCATTTGCATCATCAGCGGGTAGTCTCCCAACATAGACTTCAGGAGTCCATGATATCTCATCTAAGTTATACGCATTATCATAAGAGGACTCACCCCATTTTCCATCATTATCACTATTCCACGTACCTGTAAGATCAGCATAATAATAATCTGTAGGTTTGTATTCATTATCTCCAACTATCTCATTTACTCCATCTGTCCATCTAATTAAATCTGGATTATATACGTATCTTGTAGGAATTAAATTATCCTGAGCATCTCCAACTAAAAGCACCCAACGAATTTTTTCAGTTTCATAATATGATTTGATCATATTTCTGATTTTTTCTGCATCATCTCTACCTTCATATAAAGAAAAATTGCTCAAAATAATCGTTTTTACTCCTTTCTCATTCTTCCAATCAGCCAATGGCTCTGATGCATTAATAAAATCAGTTCTATTTGGAGTTATGATTAACATTTCGATTTTAGGATTATACCAGGTTTCATTTAATGCGACATAATCGATTTCTGGAAGAATTGATAAACCAACATCCATATATCCATTAGAAATTCTTGTATTATGAGATATATTAATCTCTCTTGAATCTCCATATCCATTAAACCAAATAAAATTGATAAAAGGGGAGAAAATAGTTATAAGGATTAGTAAGTAGATAACTTTTTTAAGTGAAAACCTAACCATAATATGTCAGTGAAAACAAATAATTAACAATATATTTATTATAGGATATAAAAGTTTAAAAATAAGAATCTAATTGTTATAAAAATAAATTTTCAAATTATTATGCCATTACGATTTAATTTTTGCCCTCATTGTAATGAAAAAATAGTTTTTAATATCCAAATAAATGATATTGATCCAAAGCAATATCCTGCTCCTGTCTATATTTTATGCAAATCATGCAATAAACTCTCTACTTTCTATGTAGATAGCCTTCTAAGAGTCTCTTATATAGAGTCTGAAAAAAAACCAGGTGGTATCAAGACAATTAAAACTCAAGAATAAATTTTGTTGCCATATTTTTTAAAAAGACCCTATATTGAATAATTTAATAAAAAATATTTACTTAATACTTCTTAGCAAATTATATAATTGCTGTTATAACACCTTAAAATTTAACTATTATGTCATTTGATTTAACAGACATTGGAGGTATTGGTGAAACTACCGCAGAAAATCTAAAAGCTGCGGGAATAGATTCTATTGAGAAATTAGCTAATGTTAAATTAGATGACTTAGTAAAGCTAAAAATTAAAGGTGTTGGAAAAACTACTGCACAAAAATTTATCAATAGTGCTAAAAAATTACTAGAAGAAATTACTCCTCAAGAACAATCTAAATCCAAACCAGAACCTAAAGGTGAAGAAAAACCAAAAGCCATTGTAAAACCTAAAGAAAAAACTTCTAAAATGAAGGAGTTAATAAAAAAACAAGCAGAATGCAATATTGGACTTGTTGGTCATGTAGACCATGGCAAAACTACTCTAGTAAAATCTCTTACAGGAGATTGGACAGATAGGCATTCAGAAGAACAAGAAAGGGGGATATCAATAAAATTGGGTTATTCTAATGCGACTATTTTATATTGCCCCAAATGTGATGAATATACAACATATTATTTAGCTGAAAAAGCAAGAGAAAAAGGACAGGCTAGATATTTATGCCCTAAATGCAAAGGTGAATTAGAATTTAAAAGAAATATTTCATTTGTTGATGCTCCTGGCCATGAAATTTTAATGGCGACGATGTTAAGTGGGGCCTCATTAATGGACGGGGCATGTCTATTAATTGCTGCTGATGAAGAATGTCCTCAGCCCCAAACAAGAGAGCATTTAGAAGCTTTACATATAGCTGGTATAGAAAAAATTATCATAATTCAAAATAAAATTGATGCTGTTTCACGAGAACAAGCAATGGAGAATTATGAACAAATAAAAGAATTTATTAAGGGTACAATTGCGCAAAATGCTCCAATTATTCCAATTTCAGCAGTATTTGGAGCAAATATAGGTTTAGTAGTAAGAGCCTTTGAGGAAATTATTCCCTCTCCTCATCTAATTGATGGGGACTTTCAATTTTTAATAGCTAGGTCTTTTGATATTAATCGACCTGGCAAAGAAATTAAAGATCTAAACGGTGGAGTAATAGGTGGATCTGTTTTAAAAGGAAAAATAAATGTGGGCGATATGATCGAAATTCGACCCGGTTTGCGAGTAAAAGATAATTATATTCCTTTGAAATCTACTGTTGTAAGTATTAGCCAAGGTAGCAATCTATTAGAAGTAGCGAAACCAGGTGGTCTCATAGGTTTAGGAACTAAACTAGATCCTGCTTTAACTAAAGGAGATCACCTAATTGGACATTTAGTCGGAAAACCAGGCACTTTACCAAACGTTCTTGATGAAGTTGAATTAAAAATAAGTCTTTTAGATCGAGTTATTGGTTCTGAACAGATGCTTAGAGTTCACTCACTTAAGCATAATGAAAAAATATTATTAGTCGTTGGTACAGAAAAAACTGGAGGAACAGTAACAAAAATATTAAAAAATAGTGTTATCCTAAAACTGAATCCTCCAATATGTCCGCCAGAAAATTTTATCTACGCAATTTCAAGAATTATTAATAGGCGTTATCGATTAATTGGTTATGGAGAAAATTTAGACAAAAAATAATATTTAGTTTAAAATAATCTTCCATTTGAATTTTATGAAGAGTAGCTAAGGTAAATTTCTCTTATCTTACCTTTAATTAAAGATAAGGATGGATCGACTCCTTGAAATATTTTTTGTAATGCTTGAATTACCTCTTCTTCACTATTTTGTTCAACTGATTTTGTCAAATCTTGTTTAGTTTCATATAATAATAATGTTTCAGAGACTTTTGCAAGGAAATGAAGTATAATTTCTGCGTTTACATTGCTGGATAGATTAACATGGTTTTTTATTTCTTTAATTTCATAAAAAATCTTATTCATAATCCTTTGATCTATAAAAGAAATAAAATCGTCAATATTATCACAGAAGATAACAATCAAATTAATTATCTCTTTCTCTTATTTTTTAAATAAAATACGATTCCAACGAATAATATAATAATATTTATAGTAGCAAATATTATAATCCAAAAAGGAAAATGGGGATAATCTGTATTAATATAATTAATATTAGTGTCAGGACTTACAGGTGATTCCTTTATAAGTATTCCATTCATATAAATTCTCATTGTATAATTTCCATGTGGAATTTGTTTTAACATAATTACTCCATTTTCATTAGTAGATCCTACTGATATGGGCTGAACTTTGTCAATAGATATATAAGTTCCATATAATTTATCATAATATAATAATTCCGCACTAGCTCCCACCAATGGCATTCTGATAGTATCTGTAACAACAACATGTAAAGTTTGTGCTGAGTAATATTTAATTATAATGGGGCAGGTTTCTCCGGTGATTAAATACGGAGCTACTATTTGTATTCCCTCTCTGCCTGTTATTGAAATGTTCAAATATATAGAGTCTACTCTTCTGTTAAACAAAGAAGTACTACTTATAACTTCTTTTTTTGGTAGAAGAAATATGGTGGGTTCATAAAAAGATAAACCTTCGATATAGATATGTTTCGGGCCATTTACTAATGAGAGTATGAAGATTCTCTGCCTTATGTTTGTCATAGCTACAAGTCTATCTATAGCCCACGTCTTTCCAACAGGGCTGATGAATTTGAATTCAAATACTGATGTAAAATTTAGGGAAAATAAACTTAGATCTGCCGAAAAACCATCAGACAATAAAACTATAATAGATTTATTTCCAGTTAAATGAGTATTAATATTTACTGTTACATTATTTAATTCAAGGTAATGCCCATTCAATGATTTTCTATCTGGTGGATTTACTTGTAAGGCGAGATCTATCTCATCAGCAAAATAATTACCCTGACTTATGTCAACTCCAAATTTTTTTCCTGCTATGATAAAATTATAATTAAACCTAACTGTAAAATTTTGTTCTTTTTCGTTCATAATTAAATCTTCTAAAGGCTGCGTCTGAAGTAAATTCCAAGATGTCAAAACCAGTTCATATTTCCATATAAGATACATCGTGAAGTTATGTATAGTAAGGGATGGGAAAAACTCTTCATAGTTAAATATTATAAATTGCTTATTATCAATACTATAATCAGTCTCATTATTTAGTTCAATGATATTACTTCCATTTTTAATATAGAATTTTATCAAACGACAAGGATTTAAACGCGAATGATAAATTAAATACCCTGCTTGTGGATTGTCATACTGAACCTCTAAACTCTCATTTAATTTTACTGTTATTACATCATTATCAGATATAGTTGTGTCTAAATTGTCCTGTATTGCTGGTTTTGTAGTTTCAATAAATTTAAAATCCAATGGCAAAATTTTTAAAGCACCTGAGTCATTATCAGCCCCAACCAATGGGTAATCAATATCATAGACATAGAATCCCATCTCTAAATCGTTTAAATAAATATCATTAACTGAGATATTACCAAGAGAATATTTTTTTTGAGTAAGAATAGGAGTATAATCATCTTTTGAGAAATCACTTACTCTAGGTGTAAGAGTTGAAATTTCTGAGTTAGGAATTAAGTGAGTTCCACTAAATAATATCGGAATTACTAATATAGAAACAAAAATAATAACTAGAGAAATCTTTAAATAAAAGATATTGCAATTCCGAGTATTTTTAGATGTCATAATTGAAATAATCGTAAAATGGTTAGGACAGAAAATTAAAATAAATTAAATAATTTTACTATAGATTTTAAGTTTTGACTTATTTTATTCAAGAAATCAAAATGAAATCGGAATATTTATAATTATAGAATTTATTTGGAATTTATTAGGATTTATAATACTATAAGAATATTAAAATACATCAATAGGTTATACATCGCTTTCTTTGAAAATTTATGTTGAAAATTACTTATTATTATCTGTTCAATAGATTTTATCCAATTTAAATATTTAAAAATCACTGATATAAATGACTAGTATACCAAATAAGACTAAATTTTTAGAAGATTTTAATAATGGAGTGGATAAATTTATTGATCATTCCTTTACACACGTTGTTACCATCTCCCACAACGATGCTGATGGAATAAGTTGCCTTCACATAATCCAAAATTTATTACACAAATTGGGTCTAAATTATGATTATTTTATTTATAATAGATCTGTTTCATGGCAAAATTATTTAAACGGAATTCTCTCAAGTAGACAAACAGATAAAAATGCTTTAATTTTTACAGATTTAGGTTCTAACTTAAATGAGTTAATCCCAATTATTAAAAATAGAAAAGAAATATTCTTTATCCTTGATCCTCACGAAGTGGAAGACAATATAGAACTAGATAATTTCCCAGAAAATTTGTTTTTTATTAATCCCACTATTTATGGCTATGATGGACTTGAACATATTGCTGGATCGACATTAACTTATATGTTTGCAAAAAAGATAAGACCTTCCATAATAAAACAAGGATGGTTAACTGCTATTGGAATTGCTGGAGATTCATTAAAGCCAATGGATAAGCTACAATCATTTAATAGAGAGATCTATGAAGAATTAGTAGACGAAGAACTCATTGAAGATAAGGAGGGATTGATTTTATTTGGGAGTATGCACGATTCGGTTAAAAATGCTTTAAAGTATAGCATTTTGCCATTTCTTAACCGCTTTGGAGGTGAAACAGATCAAAATATTGAATCTTTTTTAAATTCATTACAGATTAATCCCAAAACTAACCTTATTGATTTGAATGATTCAGAAATTAAATTAATTCAAAATAAATTGGGATCAAATAATTTTGGTCATTATGCTATACTTCCTCATAAATCAGGTTTATTAAAATTTGTCTTTGAACATGCGCTCTTATTAAATATATTATGCTTTAAGAATATTAGCGCAGCGATTTCTACAATTCAGTTAAAATCAATAACACGTTATGCAAAAAGTCTGTATTCTGAATATATTCAAGATCTCTCCAGAAATTTAAGGACTCTTTCAAAAGAAATTCCTCACTTCGAAACTAAAAAAGCAATATTTATTGAAGTAAAAGGAAAAATCCCACCTAGTAATTGGTCAGATACAGCTAGTTTTAGTGCTGTAAATGAATTATTTGATCCAAAGAAAATTTTATTCTTAGGAGGCCTTGAAAAAAAATCAGGTACAATTAAATTAAGTATTCGATGCTCTCGAAAATATCTTGAAAAGAACAAGAATAAAGGAGTAAATAAAGTAATAACAATCATAAAGAAAGAACTAGGTGGTGTAGGAGGAGGTCATAAATTAGCAGGAGGTATAAGATTATCAAAACCATCCTATAATATCTTAAAAAAGAGAATAGATGAATTTATCTAATTTTCAGCCAAAAGATGAGTAGTTGGGAATATGGGGTTTTTAAAAAAGCACTCTGACACTAATTTTGTTATAAAATTATTAGTAAAACCAAATTCAAGGCATCAACAAATAATTGATAGTGGAGAATTTCTTACTGTCTTAGTTCGTTCTAAAGCAAACCGTAATAAGGCAAATATAGAACTAATCAAATTGCTCAAAAAGAAACTAAATATTCCTTCAAATCAAATAAAAATATTAACTGGATTTAAAAGTACTAATAAAACGGTACAATTATTATTTACTGAAAAAATAGAAAATCAGTTATTATGTGATAAACTACTTAATTAATTAAATTTCCCTTCTATTAACTCCCTATTTTAATATGTCGCCCACATTTTAAACAAGTAATAAAATGGGTCATTCCCTCGTCTGCTCTTCTTGTTTGCCTAGTTTCTAATGTTGCTTTGTCGTATCCACAGCTAGGACAAATAAAATCCTTTATTATGCTCTTCAGATTTTCTTCTTTCCACTTTATTACATCTGATGCATTAGTAACTTCATTTCTGATAGAATGTTCAATTTTAGTAGTTAGTTTATATGCCTTAGACTTTTCTTCTGTAAACGGTTTGGTTACTCCGCACTTGCATTTGAATACCTTTTTTCCATCTAAATCTGAAGGTAACATCATTCCTCCACATTCGTCACAGAATTCCATAGTGTTATAACCCTGAATAAGATTCAATTAATAATTCTCTTAAGATTTATAAATTTATACTCCCAAATAATTTTTGTGAATTCAAAATCTTAAGCCAAAAAGTAAGGCACAAAATATTACTCCAGAAATAAGATCAGCTGTAGTACCGGGATTTAATTTTCCTTTTTTTATTTGAAGTTCATTATCTAATTGTATTGTTAATTTTAAACCTTTTTCTGAGGAAATCCCTCCGTATTCTAAAATTGATGATGCTTTTTTTGAAATAATTAAAGCAGATTCTAATCCAGATTTTCTTATAACTAATGAATCTGGATGTGAGGATAATAACTTTAAATAAGTATTAACTATTGAGACATTTACATCATTATCTTGGTTGAATGACCTTAAAAAATAAGGTATTCCTTCATCAAAAATTATAGCAAATCCAGTAAAATATTCTGAGCTAATTAAATCCTTCTGCTTTGAAAGTTCAAATATTTTTTTTAATTTTATCTTATCAGAAATAATCTCATTAAGCGAATCTTCATTATTAATATCATATTTTTCAATTGTTCCCAAACCACCAGGATTACATAGACGTATTGCTTTAAATAAATTTACTGTATCATTTACAGAAGCGCTATCAATCACTCTAATTAAATTATTTCTTAAATCATCAATATAAAATTTCTTAGTTTTTAAACAAATTACTGAAGCCGCTGCGAGTGGTGCTAAAATTAAAATATGACCTAATAAAACGTTACCACCACCTTGCCATTTCATCATTTCTTCAGTAGCATGTTTAAAAAATTTACCTATTTCAATTCTTTCATAACCACTTTCATTCTTAAAGGGAATTTGAAAAATTTTTTCACAGAATTCTCTAAAATTTGGCTGGATCGCTGTAATTCCTGCTAAAAAATGCTCAAATCTAGTATTTTCAAAATTTCTTGTTCGATGTACATTTCCTGGTTTTGGCCAAGCTCCTAGCTCTAATAAACTTGCTAAATTTAAGCATCTTATTAAATCATCAACAGATTTAATAGAGAATTTAAAATTAGTTCCTTCTAATGACACACTAAATAATATTTTTTAAAATATAAAATTGTATTTGAAAAAAAGTAAGAGCTAATAATAGCTTAATTCAAGAATTTTCTTTTCTTTCACAATGTACCCTTCAGTTTCATCAGTTTTAAAAGAAATTGGCCTGAAATCATTGTGTAGCCCATTTTTGAACAGAAATTTTTTGATTCTTAGTTTTAATGCTCTTTTAGATAACTTATTTGGCATTTCTAAGTCGATTTCGTTCCCATTTCGGTTAAGAATTATTTGTGGTAATGCTTCAGATAGGAATCTAATTAAATCAAGAACATGCTGCTCATTCTTAAAACTTAATTCCTTAACGTTAATTGTGAAAGCCTTTGTTTTTTGTTCACTCATAGTTTTATCACTCTGTAAAATAGATAATTAAAAATATTATTAATTTTTTATGATTTTATTGAAGTAATTTAAAAATGAATACCTTCTATACGAATTTCATTAGTATTTTTCAATCTAAAACTTGAATCATAAATGGTGAATTTACCTGGTAGATTATGTAGATTTGGATTATACTCCAAACGAAAATGATTTAGTGGTGATGTATTATGTACAAATTTCACCCAACTGCAAAAATTTACAGTATGCTGCTCAAGAAATTGCTAAAGAAAGTTCCATAGGCACTTGGACTGAAATTGCCACATTATCTTCTGAAATTGCCCAAAGACTTAAGCCATCAACATTCTATATTGATCAAGAAAATAAAATTATTAAAATAGCTTACACAAAAGAATTGTTTGAAGCTAATAACTTACCCCAGATACTAAGTGCTATTGCAGGAAATATTTATGGAATGAAGGTTCTAAAGTCTTTACGGTTATTAGATATAAGTTTTCCTAAAGATATTGTTAATGTTTATAGGGGACCTAAATTTGGAATTAACGGTATCAGAAATTTAACAAAAGTGAAGAATAGACCTCTTCTAGGAACTATTGTAAAACCTAAAGTTGGATTAAATGAAATTGAACATTCAAAAGTATGTAAAGACGCTTGGCTAGGGGGATTGGATATTGTGAAGGATGATGAGAATCTAACGAGCCTGAGTTTTAATAAATTCGAGAAAAGAGTAATGGTAACATTAAAAACAAGGGATAAGGCTGAAAATGAAACAGGAGAAAGGAAGTTTTATATGCCAAATATTACTGCTCCTCTTAGTACTATGAAAAACCGGGCAGATATTGTAATAGAGAATGGTGGAGAATACATAATGGTTGATATATTGACAATTGGATTCTCTGCTTTACAAGAAATCAGAGATTATGTAGATGACCGAGATGTAGTAATCCACGCTCATAGAGCAATGCATGCTGCTTTAACTCGGAATAAAAAGCATGGAATCACAATGCTAGCACTATCAAAAATTATGAGATTAATTGGTATGGATCAACTTCACACAGGAACTATTGTGGGAAAAATGGAGGGCGATAAAAGAGAAGTTTTAGAATGCAATCAATTACTTACAACACATCAAATTTCTGATAATAATATCACTATGCTTAATCAAGATTGGGGAGATATTAAATCTACTTTACCTGTGGCTTCTGGAGGTCTAAGCCCACTTCATATTCCTAGTCTTATGGAAATATTAGGAAAAGATTTGGTTTATCAATTTGGAGGCGGATGCCATGGTCATCCTGATGGAACAATAGCAGGTGCTAAAGCTATTAGACAAGCTATGGATGCTGTCCTAAATGGTTTTACTTTAGAAGAGTATGCAGAAAAGAATATTGAATTAGCAAAAGCCATTGAAAAATGGGGAAAAAATTAATTTGAGATAAGCTAAACCATTTCTGGATATGTTTTAGCAAAATAATTAGGAACATGACTCGAAGCAAAAATACCTGCTTCTGTAATTAACCCATCAATATACCGCCTACTTACAGTTTCAAATGCTGGATTTAAAATTTCAATTCCTTCTGGTGGATTTTCCCAAATTTCTTTAGAATCTCTCATCTCAATAGTTTCTAAAATTCCAAGATTGGTCTCTGGATTATATTTCAATAAAGGAGATGCAACATAAAATGGAACATGCTCTTCGTGAGCAACCAATGCTAGTAGTCTTGATCCTATTTTGTTAATAATAGTTCCTTCAGAGGTTATGCTATCTGCGCCAATTATTATAATATCAACCTGATAATGTTTTACAGCCCACCTCATTGCGCTGTCAACAACATGGATAACTTCTATACCCGCATTCAATAACTCTTGAGAAGTTTTTCTACCCTGTAATCTAGGTTGCGTTTCTGTATTAATTACTTTAAAATCTTTTTCTTGTTTTTTTGCTTCTAAAAGAATACCAGTAACTAGACTTGAATGACAATGCGTCATCACAACAAATTTCTGACCTTTAGGGGGAAAACGCCTAGCTCCAATTTCAGCAATTCTTCTTTTTGAAGTTTGAAGTATATCACAATATAGATTTTTATACTTTTCAATGATATCAGAGATATATTCAGCAATTATACTGTCTTTCTCTTGTTCTAACTTATTCATTATAAATTTCAAACCATTTTTCATTGCAGGTTCTGTTGGTCTTGTATTTATTAATATATCTTGCGCTTCGTAAAGTTTCTCAAAACAGTGTTTGGTATTTTGGCATTTTAATCTTGTAGCATAACTACTTAAAAAATCAATAGCACTAATAGCAACATTGCTTGCACCCTGAATCTCTAATGACTTTATTCTCTCAGCATCTTTTAATAATTGTTTCATTTCATATATCCTCTCCCAATTATTTTTTAATTTATTTATAAATTATAGTACTAAAATAAGATCTGGTTATTATAAGGAATTATCTTCTTGATCTAATTTATAATCTTCTGAATCAAATTCATAACCTTGATCTAATTTATAATCTTCAGAATCAATTTCAATATAAAAACGTCCAAGATATCCACAATTAACACATTCATACATATCAGGTGCAAGCCAGCCCGATACATTTACAGCGTTTTTTAGTTTTGGCTTCTTACACTTAGGACAGATTCTGATATAGACCATATTTACTAGTTAACTCCACTTATTTTAATATTAATAGAGTTTGATTTTCTATTAAATTTACATACTATGTATAATTATATTTTATTACATTTTTAATTAGGGGATTTTAATTTAATTTTCAAATTTATAATATAATGTAATATAATGACAAACTCAGTTGTAACAAGAACTTTAGGTATGGATTTTATATATTTCGATTTAATTTTTCTTTTAATTTGGATATTTTTCTTAATAAAGAAGAAATATAAGATTCCTATTTTATGGGGGCTCTTTGGATGGTTTGCATATATTATTGCAGATTATATTCTATGGTATATGATTACTCAAACAAGAACATATTCAGGGCCTATAAATCCTTTACTCTTTTTTTTATGGTTTTGTTTTTCACCTGGATTTGTCATGTTTTCTTATGTAGTTGTAATGTTTGAGAAAAGAAGCCTTAAGGAAATGATATTTTGGACATTTTTATTCTTTATGGGATGGATATCAGTAGCATGTGGATCCCAATTAATTCCTTTGGATGATAGAATTATTGAAGTGTCTAGAGATATGAACATAGCAAACCAACGATTAAATGAAATGATAATGGTTTTCATTAATATATTAATTGCTTTGATCTTATATCTAAAGAAAAAATTAAGGTTGGAAGACATTCTTTACATATTTCTGGTTGGAACTCTTGTTGAGTTTTCTTTAGAAATTAGTTTAACAGTTTCAGGGATTCGTCAAGCGCAAGGATCTTGGAGTATATTCTTATTAATTATAAATACTTCACTTGAATTTAATTTAGGCATCGTTTTAATGTATATATTATGGGTGTTTTTTAAAATTAAACGATATAAACATTATCTTTATCAGATGAGTTATAAAGATTTTAAGCATATAAAAACAAATTTTGATGCTGTAGCTTCAATATGTAAAGAAAAAATCTTAATAGAAAAACATATGAAAGAGTATTCTAAATTATATAAAGTTAGAAATTTCCTATCTGATATTAAATATTATTGTAGAAAATACAATAATGAAGACATCCTTAGTGATTTAGAGGCAGAAATCAAAACTTTTTGGAACTAAAATATTTTAATATTAAGTCGTTATAAGTATAACAGTAAAATATTAATCTCATTTATTAATAATTTATCTTAAGCTTTATTTCTCAATTAACATGTAAAGGCTCTGATTAATCCTAATGAATATGTCTAACGTAGAATTACAGAGAAAAAGTTTACCCAATGAACCAGGTGTTTATTTATTTTATGATAATAAGAAAACTGTTATATACATTGGAAAAGCTCTAAATCTTAGAAAAAGAGTTAATCAATATTTTACAAAATCTCATTATACTGATCCATATTATGAAGAAAAAATCAATGAACTTGTAAAGCTTATCCATTCTATTGAATATTTTGTAACTGACAATGAGAAAGAAGCCTTGCTTTTAGAAAATATCCAGATTAAAAAGCATCTCCCTCGTTTTAATGTAATTATGAGGGATTCTAAGACATATCCTTGGGTTGCGATTTTTTATTCTGAAGATTTTCCTAGAATCCGAGTATTAAGAAACCCAGAAAAATATTCTCAAGAAAATTTGTTTTTAGGGCCATATACAGATAAAAAGGAAATCATAAGAATATTGAGAGATTTAAGAAAAATTTTTCCCTATTGTTCATGTAAAAAGCCTGTTAAAAAAAGAAAAAGACCATGTTTATACTACCAATTAAAACTCTGCCCTGGTCCTTGTTTTACCAGCATTACTAAAGAAGAATATTTAGATAACATTACAAAGATCGAAATGTTTTTAAAAGGAGAAACAAGTGAATTAAAAAAAGAAATAGAAGAAAAAATGCAAAATGCTGCAAAAAGCCAGGAATTTGAAATAGCTGCTGTCTGGAGAGATAAATTAGAAGATATAGATCATGCAACTGACAAACAACATGTGTTTTTAAATCATGATGCAAATAAGGATATCATTGGGTATTATTCTGAAAAGAATTATGTGGCAATAGTTATCATTCATATCCGAGAAGGTAGGATAATAAATAAGGATTCTTTTATTTTTGATTTAAGAGAAAAACTAGTTCGTAAAGATGAATTATTTTCTTCTATTTTAGAACAATATTATCAAGATTTTAAAACTCAATTACCGGATATGATAATTCTTGCTGAAGTAAGTAAAGAATTTGATATTTTATTCAAGTATTTGAAAGATTTAAATGCAATCATACAAATAAAGCCTCCAAAAGATGATTTTGAGAAAAGTTTAATCCGTATCTCAAATAAAAATGCAAAAGTTATGGTTAATCAGAGCATTCAAATGGAGCAAATTACAATGGATGAAGCAGATTTTAGAAAAGAAATTTTGAAAGAAGCTAAATTAATATTAAACTTATTAAAAGAACCTAGAATTATAGAAGGCTTTGATATTTCAAATATTGAAGGTACTGACGCAACTGGCTCGATGGTTTACTTTATTGATGCAAAACCATATAATAAAAACTATAGGCATTTTAAAATTCGTTCTAAATCAACACCTGATGATGTAGCTATGATGAAAGAACTCTTGAAAAGAAGATATAATATGCTCTTAAAGAGAAATCTAGAACTCCCTGATTTAATATTAGTTGATGGTGGGAAGGGGCAGCTTAATGCAGGAATCTCTGTTTTACAAGATCTAGGTCTTAATATTCCTATCATAGGATTAGCAAAAAAATATGAGGAAATTTATATCCCTAGCAAGAAGGAACCCATAATTCTGCCAAAAGATTCACCATTATTAAAATTATTTCAAAGAGTAAGAGATGAAGCTCATAGATTCGCTGTCCGATTACATAAAAAACAAAGAACAAAAAAATTAACAGGGTCAATACTAGATGATATTGAAGGTGTGGGGCCAATCACTAGAAATAAGTTGTTAAATCATTTTGGGAGTTTAGATAATATTAAGAAATCTACATTAGAAGAAATAACTCGAATTGTAGGTAAAAAATTGGCTAAAAAAATATTAGAGCATCTGAAATAGTAAAATAGATGTATTTCAATTTCATTGAGAAAGAATTAATCTCACAAGTTCGGCTGTTGCTTCGCAATAGACTCTAGCTAATGATTCCCTTTTTGCTTCACTTATCACTCTAACTATTGGTTCTGTATTTGAGGGATGAATGAGAACAAACCAATCCTTTCCATGACCAAATCTAAGATCATTTTCTATTTGTTCTACTTTTTCTCCTTCATTAATCAATTCATTTTTCACTTTTTCAATAAGTAACTTGGTATCTATATTACTAATATTAATTTTTGCTCTATGGGAATAATATTTTGGTAATTCTGCTACTAGTTGAGATATATTTTTTCCTGTTTTTACTAGAATTTCAATAATTTTTGCTGCTGCAAAAATACCATCTCTAGTGGTATTGAAATATGGATACATAAATCCTCCACATGAACCTTCTCCACCAAAAACTATTTGATTTTCTGATGAATTTAATATTAAATCTTCCATTTTTTCTGTTAAAAATCGTTCTCCAACAGGAGTTCTAATAACATGGGTGTTATATTTTTCTGCAATCGCTTCAAACCTCAAAGAAGAGGCTAGATTTGTTACAAAATAAATCTCTTTTCCCATATCTTGTTGATTTTTTAAAAAGTATTCTGTAATTAGTGCTAATCCAATATCTTCGGGGTAACATACTCCATTTTCTCCGACAATTGCCAATCTATCAGCATCTGTATCATGAGCAAATCCAATGTCATATTTCCCTTGCCACACTTCCATTATTAAATCTCTAAGATTTTCTTTAATAGGTTCAATTGGTCTTGGAAAATCTTTATTTACAAGCAGATCATTATTAATTAATTTTACATTGCATCCTAATTCGGTTAAAATTTTAGGGGTAACGAGTTTTCCAGCTCCCGCTCCTGAATCAATAACTACTCTAAGATTATTTTTTTTTTTAATACTATTATGATCAATATGTTGTAATAGATCTTGAATATAATCCGTAATTACATCCAAATTCTTGACGCTTCGTTCAAGATCTGATTGAATTTTTTTATAACTGTTGAGATCAATGTTTTCTAAATAGATTGAAATTATTTCTAAGTCATCACTGTTTAGAAATGTTTTGGTAGATAATAATTTTAAACCATTCCATTGCGGAGGATTATGGGAACCTGTAATAATAATACCAGCAGGAATACTTAACTTGTTTTTTGCATGAATAATTATAGGTGTAGGACATATTCCAAGATTTATTATTTCAAAACCAGTTAAAAGTAAACCTTCAATAATTGCTTTTTCAATAAGGATTCCACTTGGTCTGGTATCTCTACCAATGATAACTTTTTTACCATCACCATCAATCAATAATCCGAAAGCAATTGCAATTTTCTTAACAGTTTTGTAGTTAAGATCCGTTTCAGAACGACCTCTAATACCACTTAGAGTGAAAATTATATTATTTTCTTCCATTTTTTTCTTTCTGCTTTTTTTAGGAGACTATTTTATTTTTTTCTATTTTATATTTTACAAGTGCTAATGCTCCCCTTAAGCCAATTTCATTTTCAAATTTAGTTAACTTTATCTTTGGAGGATGATTTACGGTAAATCTTATAGGGTCTTTTTCAAATTGTTCAATTAATAAAGGAATTATCTGGTCTTTGTCTTTCATTATCGCTCCACCAAAATATATCGAGACACAATCATAACAATTATTAACTAAACCAATTCCCACTTTGGTATAAAAAACACAATCCTCAACAATTTTAGATGATAATTCATCTCCTTTCTTTGCTGCCTCAAAAACTTCTTTTGCTGTGACTTCCGATAAATTATTATTAACTATTTCCTTTAACAAACTACCATTTAGCTTTCCTTCGTTTAAAGCTTCTAAAGCTCGATTTTTTATTCCAGTTCCCGAACTATAAGCTTCCCAACAACCATAAGCTCCACAATTGCACTTTTTCATACTTTTAGGTTCCACTAACATATGTCCAATTTCTGCTGCATTCCCTTCTTTTCCAAGTAATAGATGGCCATTGCAAATCACCCCACCCCCTATACCAGTTGACATTGTTATGAACAATAAATTATCTTTTTCTTCATTTTCCGCTTCAAAGTAATGGATACCTAATACGCTTGCATTAGCATCATTTAAAATATACAATTGGATTTCAGGAAATCTCTTTTTAATTGGTTCCAACAAAGGGATTACCCTAAATCCAAGATTAACACTATGAAAAATCTCACCCTTGTCCATATTTAAAGGTCCCGCTGTAGCTATTCCAATCCCTAAAATCTGGTCTTTTGTAATATTATTTTCGGAAAATAATTCTGATAAAATTTGGCATATTAAATTACTAATCGAATATTTATTCTCCTTAGGAGTTTTTATAACTTTTTTCTTTATATTTTTCTCATTTAAATCTGCTGTACAAATAGCGACTCGCACCCATGTACCTCCTATATCGACCCCCGCAATAAATTTTTGATCCACTATACCCTCCGTTTCAAATTTTCTGTGTTTACCTTAACCTCTGGACAAAATAAGATTTCGAATATTTCAAATTATTCTTTTATAAATATAAGTTTTTCTATGAGTTAATATATATTTATTTCAATTCCATCATCATCGATTATATCCTTAAAGATAGAGGAAATTTCTTTTTTCTTATCATCATCTATCGAGAAGACAAAATATTCTGCTGGGATTCTCGCAGTTGAATAGATTTGTACTATATCTGGTTTTATTCTTTTTAAAGCATTAGCTAGATTAAGAATATTTGTTGAATTATTGTTTGGAATAAAATCATCTTTGTAAGAATTAAAAATTAAACATTGAATAGCTAATTTATGTTGTTTAGGCATTTGTTTTTTCAATTTTATTAATGATCCAATTATCATTTCAATTTTAGGAGTATCACGATGAGGACGGTTAGTTCTCTTAAAATCGAAATTATTAGCTGCATCTAATTTTGCTAAAACTAACTCGAATTTTGTGACTCTTTCTCTTATTTCATCAATATATAGAGTACTAGAATTAGTAAATAAGGTAATTATCGGTTTTTCATTAGTCCATTTTAATTCATCTCTTACATCCTTAGCGATTTTTAGGAATTCTAAGATATTCTCATTGAGAGTTGGTTCGCCATTGTAACCAAAAGTAATTGAATTTAAATGTGGAACATATTTCAATATCGAGATTAGTTCTTGTCTAAAATTAGGAGATGGAGGTAAATTTAATCTATAATTCGGAGAAACCAAATTTTCTGTTTTTGTTAATCCAATTTCACAATAAACACAATTAAATGTACATAATTTATAATTAGCTAAAACATTAACACCTAAAGAAAGACCTAATCTCCGAGATAAAAATGGACCATATGTATACTCTCTTGGCATATGATGTATAAATTATAAATAATTCTTAATAAAATTCTCAATAGCTTTATTTACTTGATTAGGTTTTTCTAACATAACACCATGACCCGCTTTATTTATTATGTAAAGTTCTGAATTTTTAATTTTATCATGAAAAAATTGTGAATATTTTATGGGTGTAAGTTGATCATACTTTCCACATATAATTAAGCAAGGAATGGTAATTGAATTTGTTTTGTCTAATGTATCAAAAGCGTCGCAGATTTTAAAATCGTTATAAGTTACCTCTGGATCTATTTGAGAAGTCTCCAAAATCGCATTTTCAATAATATCTTTAGAAGTTTTCCTGTAAAATAACACTACTCTCAAATTATTTAAGTATTCATCATAGTTAGGTTTTATAGAATTAAAGATGGCTTGACTCACTCGCATTCTTCCTCCGGTACCGCATAAAATAAGAGCGGAAACCTCATTTGGGTATTTGAAGTAAAATTCTTGTATAACAACACCCCCTAAAGAATGTCCTCCTAATATTAATTCTGTAGGTTTTATATAATCTAAAAACCTTTTAACAACATCAACATATAAATCTAGAGATAATTCTGGGAATGTATTAGATTTATTATGTGAAGGTAAATCAATTGCAATTATATTATAATTAATATTTAAATAAAATTGATTTTCCCAGACATTTGAATTACCTCCTGACCCATGTATGAAGATAAGCGTATTTTTGGAATTATTATCTCTAATTTGGTAAAATATTTGTTTTCCAGAATATTCAAAATATGGAATTGCATCACACCAATATATCTAATTTAATATATTGAGTAAAAAATGATAATAATTTAGTTTTATTAAAAATCGAAATTTAAATTCTATAAATAATTTAACTAATTCCTAATTAAATTGCATTTAACCTTGAAGTTCAATGTCTTTATGTTGCATTTCTAAGAGCTGTTTATATTTCCCGTTTAAAGCAATCAAATGGTCATGATCCCCTTGTTCGATTATTCCTTTCTTATCAGCATTTAGCACAATTATAAAATCAGCATTTTTAATTGTGGATAGGCGATGAGCAATAATAATTGTTGTACGACCTTCACGAGCTTTATTTAAAGCATCCTGAATTAGTGTTTCAGTATAAGGATCAACTGAAGAAGTTGCTTCATCTAAAATTAAGATTTTTGGATCTGTTATCAAAGCACGAGCAAAAGCAATCAACTGTCTTTGTCCAATTGAAATATTACTACCATTCTCTTTTAATTTTGTATCATATTTCTTATGCAATGTATTGATAAAATTGTGAAGTCCCAAGAATTTAGATACTTGAATCATCTTTTCTTCGAGTTGGGGAGTATATTTATCAAAAGCATATAGAAGATTTTCGCGAATAGTTCCTGTAAAAAGAAATGCATCTTGGGGTACAATCCCAATTAATTCTCTCAAATCTTTTTTACTAACCTTTCGTATATCAACTCCATCAATAAGTATCTTTCCTTTGTTAATATCATAGAATCGGGCAATTAATTTAATTAAAGTAGTTTTTCCTGCTCCTGTTTCTCCTACAATTGCTAGTGTTGTACCTGGAGAGATTTTTAGAGATAGGTCTTTCACTACAAAACCCTTAGATCTTTCATGTTGAATCAATATTCTTTGTTCATTAATGGCATCTTTAACAATTTTTGGTAGATTATCATTTATCTCAGGAGGAATAGATGTATTTGCAAGCAAATGCAAAATAAATTGAGGTGATGTTTGTCCCATATCCCCACTTATCATGCCACCTCCATTTCCTCCCATTCCACTGCTCTGTTGAAACCCTGTTTTAGATTGAAGAGATCTCTCTAAAACTTTGACCATTTTTCTTACAGTTTCTGGAGAGATTTCAGTTAATGTAGAATGCTCAATTGATGATTTATCTTTAACCATTTTTTTTGTACTATCGTTATTAAAAGAATATCCAAAGCTAATATTATCAAATTCTATTGCACCATTTATTTGATTAAATATTTCTGGATTAACTAGATCAGGGATTTCAACTTCTTCTTCTAATAAAGAATAGATTCGATCACTCGCTGCCATTGCAGATTCAATTATTTGTTGAATTTGCATTAAGGACATAAAAGGGCGGAAAAATTGACCCAAAATTGTGATAAAAGCACTAAGAACTCCTACTGTTACTGTAAAACCAAAAATTGAAATATTCCCCATCAATACAAATCCTCCTGCCAATAAAATACATGCTGTAAGGATAGTAGTAGAAAGAGTGATTAAGGGAAATATTGTTGCCATATATTTTCGGATTTTAACCATGACTTTATAATTAGCAGTATTAGCTTGATCAAATTCAAAAGAAGCTCGCTTTTCTTGCCCATATGCTTGAACTACTTTAGCACCCTCAATATTCTCTTGTATTGAAGAGGTTACTTTCCCTATTGTTTTTCTTGACTGCTTGAATAATTTAATGGCAACTTTTTTGAAAAAATGTGTTATAATAAAAAAAATTGGGAAAATAATTAAGCTAATTAAAGCTAAAAATGGATTAAGCAAAAATATAAAAACTATAGTAAGTCCAATCGATACTGCGCTAGTTATTATTTGTACAAATTGACCTCCTACTAATTGATTAAGTAATGTAACGTCATTAGTCATAATAGAGATTACCTCTCCAGAGGATTTTTGATCAAAGTATCTTAAGGACATATCTTGCATTTTTTTAAAAAGATCATTTCTTATTTGGAAAGTTATTTTTTGAGATATCTTTCCCATCCCATACTGAGCCAAATAACTAGTTACCGCCATTATTATAATTAAAGAAAGATACAATGAACTCATTAGAATAATATAGTACGCATTTTTCATAACAATACCTCTATCAATGATATCAGCAGATAAAATAGGAGTGAAAGCTGAAATGATCGTACCTATTAAAAGAAAGATAAAATAGATGAAGAATTTCAATTGCATTGGCTTTAAATATTTTATTAACCATTTCCATAATACTTTTCTTGGATAAGCTAATGGTGATTTATCTCCTTCTAACATGAATCTTTGACGAGTACTTGCACTAGGTTTTATAATTTCCTGTTCTTCTTCGTATTCATCTTTTTGTCCACTTTTACTAATCTAAATCAGCTCCCAATTATATTTCTTCTCCAATTTTAATCTTTGATTTTTGTTTTTGATATAAAGTTTCATATATTTGTTTATACAAAACATTTGAATTAATCAATTCATCATGAGTTCCATAACCTACAACTCTACCCCTATCTAAAATTAAAATACCATCTGCTCCTCTAATTGTAGAAATTCTTTGAGTAATAATAATAGAAGTTATCCCTTTCATTATTCTTGCTAAGGCTTGTTGGATATTATATTCAGTCTCCACATCAACTGAACTAGTACTATCATCAAGAATCAATATTTTAGGTCTTATTAAAAGAGCCCTTGCTATAGATAAACGCTGTTTTTGTCCTCCTGATAAACGTGTTCCTCTTTCTCCTACGATTGTATCATATCCTTTTGGTAATTGAATAATAAAGTCGTGTAAATCAGCAATTTTTGCTACTTCAATTACTTCATCTTTTGAAGCATCTTCTTTTCCATACGCGATATTTTCAGCAATAGTTTTATTGAAAAGAAAAGTTTCTTGTGAGACAATACCAATATTTTTACGTAGATCTTTAATCAAAAATTTTTTAATATCCTGTTGGTCAATTCTAATTTTTCCTTCATTTGCGTCGTAAAAACGGGGAATTAAACTAATAATTGTAGATTTTCCTGATCCTGTCGTCCCTAAAATTGCTAACTTTCTTCCTGCAGGAATTTTAAATGATACATTTTTTAAAATTTTATGATCTGAAGTGTACCCAAATGATACATTCTCGAATTCAATATCTCCTTTTATGGTAGAAATGTGAATAGCATCAGGATAATCTATTATATCAGGATTAGATTCTAATACATCTCTCACACGAGTGAGTGCTGCATCTGCTTGGATGTATGCTAGCATGATTTGACCTAATGCCATTAAGGGAAATCCAAGAGCAGCTACATAAGAAATTAAAGTAATAATTGTGTCTAAATTTGTTGTCCCATTAATGAACCTGATACCTCCTATGAATAATGTAAAAATTGTCATAATACCTATGATTACATAAATGGAAGGCATATAATACGAATTATACTTTACAGAATCGACACTAGCTTGATAAAATCTTTCATTATTTTTTTTAAATTTTTGAAGCTCTTTATTTTGAGTACTAAATATTCGTACAACTTGAGCACCAACAATATTCTCTCTTATTGAAGTAGTTAAATCACCAAAACTTTCTCTTGTTTCCAAGAAGATTGGTTTTAATTTCTTGGCAATATAATATGATAAGATTAATGAAATTAGAATAACTAATACCAAGATAATTGATAAATCAAAACTAAAAGCAAAAAAACCAATAATTACACCACTAATTTGTAGAATTGATTGTAAACCTAATACTAAACCCATACCGAATATTTGTTGAGTTTCTTCGATATCACTTGTAGCTCGAGAAATTAATTGACCTGTTTCTGTCTTATCGAAATATGAAAATGATTGACGGTAAATTGCATTACTAATATCATCACGTAAGTAATAAATTGCTCTGGATGAAACTTCAGCACCTTGAATTCGAGCTATTCTGTTGAAAAAATAAGTTAGAGATGCAAACAATACAACCATCGAAAAATAAAAAAAGAACATGAAAATATTAAAGTTTATCAGAACATTCGGGTCTAATACCCCAACCATTCTACCTATAAAAATGGGAGTAATAGTGTAAAAAATTGTTGAAATTAATAAAAATATAAATTCTAAAATGAACTCTCTCTTCGATTTTAACCAATACCTAAAAATCATGCGAGCAGAATTCATTAATCAACTAACTTTTTTCGTTACATTCTCATTTTTATATTTTTGAGTTTATAGAAAAGAATTCAAATAAACTTTAAATTTATATTTTAGATAATTAAAGAAAAAATTTATAATCAACTTATTGACTTATTTCCATCTTATTGAATGATCGGGCTCCAATTAGTATCAATACTGCTCCAAAACCACCAGAAATCAATAGATCAAGCCAAAATGGAAAGTAGGATACCCCCAATAAAACAAAGCGAAATAAATCTACACTATAAGTAAAAGGATTAAACATAGTAATCTGTGTTGGAAGAGGAATTAAAGCACCCGAAAGCCACATCATCGGCATTACTATAAACGTCTGAATTAATCCAAAAGATTGCATATCCCGTAAACGTGTACTAATTGTTAACCCTATCCCCACTATTCCTAAACTTGCTAAAAATGCTATGGGTATTATTAAAATTACACGCCAAATAAGATTGAGATCAGCACCAAAATAACCTATTGCAGTACTTAATCCGACGATTATAAGGACTTGTAACATTGTTTGTAAGGCTACACCAACAGTTCTTCCAAGCATGAGTGTTCTACGACTCACGGGAGCTACCAATAACTCCTTCATAAACCCAAACATTTTATCTCTGAATATCGCCATTCCACCAAATATACCTGTAAATAAAATAACCATTGCCGCAATTCCTGATCCTGCGAAGGCTCTGGGGTCTACATTTACTCCCTGAATAATTGGATTGAATGATAAACCAATTCCAATACCAAATACAAATAAAAAAAGTAAACCTTGTACTAGTGATGATATTACCCTTGATTTGTTTCTCCAAAAACTCAATAACTCTCTTTTCGCTAATATCCATACTGCGTTGTAATTCACTTTTGATTTTTCAATATTTAAATCAGACATCCTTTATCACTTCCTTAATTGCCTCATTTGAATCATTTTTTTTATATTCTTAGTTTGGTTTGAAGTTTCCTCTCGAATTGTTGTCCCTACAAAATGTAAAAACACATCTTCTAAAGTAGGTTCATGCATGTTTACAGTTTTTATCTTAAGTCCATTTTCATTGATTATTTGAATGATCATTGATAACTGTTGTCCCCCCCTCTCGCATGAAATTGAGATAGAAGGTTCTAAATCTTCCTCTTTTTCTTCTAAATCTCCTCTGTTAATTTTAATTATTTCTTGCTTTATATTATCCGGAACTTCTTCTAAGAGTTTATCATCAAACATGTTAGCAATTTTTTTCTTCATTGCTATTGGTGCATTTAGAAACATTCCAGTTGTCATTGGCATTCTTTTCCAAGCCTCTATCAATTTTTTAGGATCTGATAATGTTTCTCGTATTCGTGCTTGTACCATTGCAGGATCAATGTTAGGCATACCTTTAGGTAATTGTATATTAGACATTATGTCTTTTTGTAATTCAGCTGAACCAATTGTAACATTTCTTACTCCTGGAATCTCCTTGATTTGATTTATCATCATCGGAATTTTAAACCTTTCATCAAGATCTTCAAATTGAATATCAATAACATCCCCTGATAATTGTTTTTTAAGGTTTTCCGATGTATCCATAGCAATTATCTCACCATGGTCCATGATGCATATTCTATCAGCAAGCTCATCTGCCTCATCCATATAATGAGTAGTGATAAGAATTGTTATCTTTGAGTCACTTTTATTCAACTCTTTTATCTTGTCCCATATTTTTCTACGCGTTTGAGGATCTAATCCCAAGGTAGGTTCATCTAAAAAAAGAACTTTAGGCTCATGGAGTAAACCTCTAGCAATTTCTAATCGTCTTTTCATCCCACCAGAATAATTCTTTACAAAAGTAAACGCTCTATCATCAAGATCCACTATTTTTAGAACTTCTTTTATTTTCTCTTGCCTCTCCTTTTTTGGCATCCCATAAAGAATTGCGTGTAATTCTAAATTTTCCCATGCTTTCATCTCCCCATCCAATGATGGTTCTTGAAAAACTATACCAATACTTTTTCTAACTTTTTCAGGATCTTTATTAACGTCGTAATTATTCACGAAGGCATTCCCTTTTGTAGAGGATAATAATGTTGCCAAGATACTTATGGTTGTAGTTTTCCCAGCGCCATTAGGACCTAATAAAGCAAAAATCTCGCCTTTCTTAATGTTAAAACTAATATCATCTACAGCTAAAACATTCCCTTCTTCATAGATCTTTGTTAAATTCTTTACTTCTATTATATTTTGAGTCATATTCTTTCATAGGTTAATTTTTTATTACAAAAATACTTTTCTAAAAACATTTTTTACTCCTTTATCATTTTAAAAAAAAAAAAGTTTATTTTTTTCTTATTTTATTTCTTCTTCTTTTCCAAAATACTAAATAAACACATAATCCCCCAAAACATAATGCTAATATAATGAGAATCATATAAAAAATCCAATCTGAATTTGTGCTTACAATTTGGTAGATTATATTGTTATCAACATCTTTCACTATGAATAATGATAGTGTTCCTTCCCTGCCATAAGCAATTTCTACAGTGTAATTTGTTACACCAATCCGATTTATTATAAGAACATCGTCATTGACAGTTGCATTTTGACAATTAAGTGTAGTTATGAAATCTTCTAAATAAGAAGCAGAGGGCATACCTACAGCAAACCCGTTGAAAATAAAAAGCCATAGAAAATCATCTGAATCTAAAATAGGAAAAATATATCCTTCAAACTGAATTATTGGATTGCTATTAAGCCTAGTGGATAAGTTATTATAATCATTTAAAATATCATCTATATCTGTAGGATTTTGGAATATTAAAAGTGGTTCATTAGCATTACTTGGATTCTCTTCAAAAGCACTAACTGTAAAATTCCATACAGAACGTAGACCAATCCATAAGTTGTAACTATTCGTATAATTACTGTTTATGGTAGTTTCATTATATCCTTGAGTCTCCATTAGCATTAATAATGGAATAATATCCTGGGATTCGAATAATGCTGGTAAAAATAGGGAAATAAATACATCGTATGTTTCCCATGAAACTGAATTCCATCCTTTAATTGTTGTTTTACTTTGAGCCCCCAATTCATCAGCATCTCCTTCAAACCAATCAATGGGTGTTGAAGATGAATTAACTGTGTTTTGCCAAGCTGTTTCATTATATTGATTTACAATTAGAATTTCAGTTCCTTTTGTTAACCCAATACCATAATTTACAGCAAACACAGAAAAAGCAAAATTAATTAACATTGTCCCTAAAATAAATAATCCAATAATATATAATTTCAAAGTTTTCTTTTTTCTTAACATTATTTATCACCTACTTTTATAATTGCCTCCTTTTGAATAAATATGCAGCAAGGATGAAATAAACAATAATATATACAACTAATAATGTTATCCCCATTTCAACACTAGGTGTTATCCACTGACCGAATGTGAATCCTCCCATACCTCCCATACCACTAATTGGAAGTTCAGCATATCTTGGATCTGGAAATGGATATTCAAGTATCCCAGTTATAAGTCTACCTAAATATGTAATTGAATATAAGGGCTCAATGTCTCCAGCAAACACGAAGGTAACGATCTGATCTGCAATGTTGAATCCGATAAGGAGAAGTAATATTGTAGATATGATTGTTAGATTTACACTTTTCATAAATGAACTAAAAAGCGTTACAAAACTACTTAGTGCTATAACATATAATATCGCAATGCTATATGAATAGAAGAATCGAAGATTAATTGGTCCAGCATAGAAAAATAATCCTAATAACCCCAAAAAAAAGTAATAAACTGTTATAATTAAAACTACTAAAGCTAGATTTCCAAGATATTTTCCCAGGATTAATTTATATTTGTTAATTTTAGGAAAGACAATAAAACCGGTTTTTTTATCAAATTCAGAGCAAATTATTCCTGAAAAAAATAAGCATGCTGCTAATAAAGTAATGAATTCAATAAACGTTAATCCATTGTTGAAAAATTCTGCTTGTGTGTTTGGAAGAAGATAATTTGGTAATAAAGCTTGAAGTAAAAAACTTTGAAGAAAAACTATAATTATAGCAATTCCAAGAAAAAAATAAAATTTTTTCATCTGACTTTTCATTTCAAAAACAATTGTGGAAAGAATTGGTTTAATTCCGGTAGTCTTTTTGCTTTTAATTCGCATTTTTCTCTAACGCCCCAAATTAATTCATTTTATTTTTTGAATTATTATCCTTCATCATTTCTAGATAAATTCTTTCTAATTGAGATGATCTTGGTTGAATATATGATATTATTGTAAAATCTGATTCGAATTCCTTGATCAAAATTTTTAAGATTTCTCCCTTCGATTCGTTAATCCCATCGTAGAAAATTTTCAATCCTTGATGTCTGGGATCATATTTAATTGGAATCTTTGAAATTTTCGGATCTAAATTCTTTTCTAAATAGGGATTAAGTTTTTCAGTTAACCGATCTAATAAGGGTTCTAATTCATTTAGGGGAATTGGATCAAGTAATACACAATTAAGTTCATTAGATTTTAAAGCTTTGGCTAGATTTTCTACAGTATCAAACCCAATTATTGAACCTTGATTGATTAAAGCTATCTTATCACATACCTCAGAAATCTCATATAACATATGTGATGCGACAAATATAGTTTTTCCTAAAGATTGAAGTTCTCGAATGTAGCTCCGGATTTCAATACGTGCTTGTGGATCTAAACCTGTTTGGGGTTCATCTAGTATGATGATATCAGGATCATGTAAAATAGCTTGAATTATCCCTAATTTCTGAGTCATTCCTTTAGAAAAGGTTTTAACTTTTTTCCATTTCCAATCTTTAAGCCTAAACAAAGTTAAAAGTTCATCTATTCTACCATCAATCTTTTCTTTTGGATAATTCTGAAGGTTAGCAAAGTATCTTAATAATTGATTTGCTGTCATATCATAAAATGCGGGAATATCAATCAAGAAACCCATATTACTGATTGTCCTTGAAACTTTTTGCAAATCTTTTAATTCATCATGATTGGTATTGATTAGTATTCTACCTGATGTAGGTCTCAAAATTTTCGCAATCATTTTAATTGTTGTAGTTTTACCCGCTCCATTCGGTCCTACTAATCCAATAGTTTCCCCTCTATGAACAACGAGGTTTATATTATCTACAGCAGTTAAATTACCAAATTTTTTTGTTAAATTTTCTAATTTGATAACAACTTTAGACCTGTCAATAAATGGTTTTTCATGAATATCTGTTTCTTGAATATTTAACATTGTTTTTTCCTCTTCCTAGTTTTCCCCTTCTTCTCTTTTCTTAATTGATTCATCTACCATTTCTATTACTCTATCTTTATTTAAGGAGTCCATTTTCTCAATTTCCTCAATTATTCTATCTAAATCGGTTTTACTTTCTTTAAAATTTTCAATTTTTTGTTCTATCCTTTGAAGCATGCCTTTCATCCAAGATCTTAAGCCTCTAAAAAAATCAATTGCATCGTCTTTCGATTCAAATTCTTTAATTTTTTCTAGTAAAATCAATCTTAAACCTTTGGAAGGGCTTATTTCTGACATCATACTAAATAAATTTGCCCATTTCAATTTTAGCTCTTCTAAGAATTTCCTTCCTAATTCCGTAGTAATAAAGAACTTATTTGCTCGACCTTCTACTATTTCCTCTTTAGATTGTAAATATTTTTTATCCTCTAATTCCTGCAGAGTCCTTATCAAAGTTCCTCTTGGAAAATTATATTTCTCCTGCAACTGATAGCCAGTAATCCCATTAGGATACTCTGAAATTATTAATAAAACAATGAAATCTCTTATTTCCTGAAATGATTCTCTACCTATAGGTAAAGGAGGTTTGAAATGTCCTTTTGAAAATGGTGGAAATGATCCAAAGGGAGGAAACCCACCAAATGGAGGTTGATGTGGAGGCCCTTGATGCTCAGGTGGACCTTGTCCCATGAATCTATGTGACCTATTCTCAAACCTAAATTGATCTATATCTCTTTTGAACACTGTTTATACCACCTAAAATTCAGGAAAATTGATTAAAACGTACTTAATAATAAAAATGAAATCATTATATTTAAACATTGTCCAAATCGGACATATGTCAACTACCATTTTTTTATATTTTGTAACAAGTTAACTAATAAAAAATGATATAAATTATCAATTTTAAGTTAATAATATTAGAAAAACTGAAGTATTATGACAGAAGTATATATTGAAGAAACAAATAAAGGGATTGATTTAGCTGTATACCGAATTTTCAATCAAATTGAGAAAGTTAAAGGAAATATCCTTAAAGATTCAAAAGAAGTTTATATTAAAGTGAATGGAATAGACTTTAAAGATCATACTTATACTTCTCCAAAAGTTTTGGAAGCTGTAATTATGTATCTTAAATCAATCGGTGCAAAAATCTATGTAATGGAAAACTCTACTCAAGCAAATTTAACGAGATTAGTTTTTACAATTACAGGTTATAAGGAAATTTGTGAAAAATCAGGAGTAAATATCATTTATTTAGATGAAGAAAATACTCAAACTTTTGCATTCAAGACAAAACTTTCTACAGAAGAGGATCCCAAAGGATATAATTTAAAAAATTTCAGATTACCAGAAACTATAGTTAAAATTATGAATAATCAAGATAAGATTACCTATATTAATATACCTAAACTTAAAACCCATTCAATGGCAGGAGTAACTCTTAGTCTAAAGAATCAATGGGGATTTCCTCAACATTCAGATCGCGGAAAAGATCATAATTATAATTTACATTCAAAATTAGTAGATCTTTATGAAATGATTCAGCCTGATATTGCTTTAATAGATGGAACTGAAGGTACTATTAATGGTCATTATCCACCTACAGCATGGGAAGATAAATGTGTAATTCCTTTTAAAATTTTAATAGGGGGAACAGACCCAATAGCAGTTGACGTTGTAGGGACTAGAATATTTGGATTGAATATTGAGGAAGTTCCCCATTTAAAAATAGCTTATAAACGAGGTTTAGGTGAAGGGGATTTAAATAAAATTAAGGTTATTGGGACAGATCTGAAAAAATTTAATGAAAAATATGATTGGAATCTCCTTCAAAAATTCCCTGAAGATGTTAAAATCATAAAAGGAAAAGTTTTATTATGTAGAGAGGGATGTCAAAATAATCCACTAACAGTTTTACAATCTTTTGCATATGATTTTCCTGATAAATTTAAAGGAGGTTGGTTTATTATAATGGGTAAAGGCCATGAAGAGAACCTTATAGAACAGTTAAAAGCCGAAGGTTATCAGAAAGGACTTGTAGTAGGATATTGTGCAATTGATGAAGTTGGCAAAAAATTAAGGAAGGAATTTGGTAGAAGAAATATATATTTCTCAGGTGATTGTAATAATCTAGCTGATACGGTTACTGCCGAACTGAAATTAGCAGGGATGAATGTATTTGATATAATACCTCTTGAGTATGAAAAGATAATGGAGATTTTAGAAGAGGCACGAGAACATGATACTAAAGCTTTAATCGCAACGGCATTTTAAAATTCATTTTTTTTATGTTTCCTTAAAATAAATAAATTTTTTTAAAGATATTTAACGAATAAAATATTGTGGATTTAAGTTCTATTTATTCTGAAGTAAAACAATTCTTATCGATCTCTAATAATAATTCCGATTTGGAACAAAATCTTAATCATTATTATAAATCGGAACCAGATGAGAATAAACTCGAAATTTTAGGTGATATCTTAAGTTTTGTTAAAAAATTTACAATGTTTAAAGATATCAAACCATTCATGAACTCATTATACACATGTATTAATAATACTCTTGAAATTAAACCTGAATCTATCTTTGATTTCGAAGACTTATTAATAAGAAATTCTATTATCCATTTTGTCCAAGAATACATTAACTATTCAAAAATAAACCAGAAGGATCAAGTCTTAGAATTCTTAATAGACTCATTAGAGAAACTTCAAAAAAAGCCTTTAATCATGAATCTTGGTTTATTAATAAAACCCATGTACCAAGATCAAATTTATCTTAATAATCTAAAGAATCTCAAAGAAGTAGAGGTTACTTATAATTTAGATAACAATATAGAAATTAAAATTAAACAAGAAATTGATAAATGGTTAGAAACTCAAGATATCCATTTAGATCACCAAGAAGAGTTAAAAGCAAATTTAAATCGAAAATATGAGCAATTAATCAGTAATTATAATTTATCATTAGAATCAGAGAAATCAAAGAAATTAAAAATGGAAGTTATAGAAATGCTCACCATGAAATTAACAATAATAAGTCTCATGGAACATCTTCCTGAAGATTCATTTGAACCAATTCCGATAAGGTAGATAAAATTAAAGTAAAATTACTTTAATTAAATGACAAATTCTCTACGTTAATTTAAAATTTATTTATTCTTTAAACATAAAAATTATTAAATACGAATTTTAATATTATATTTAAAAAAAGTTTCAATCATTATTTGAATGTGAGAATTTTGGGTGAAAATGAAAAACCTTTATCCCAGGAAGAAATAGAACAACAAAAAAAACTTGTTAGCGACCTTTATAAGAAAGAAAAAGAAGAAAGAGAAGAATATTTAAAAAGTACTGAGGAAGAAAGAAAAAAAATTTTTGAGGAAGTAAAGCAACAGATTTCAGATTTAATTGATGAGAAAGCATTTATGATCGATCGTTATAAAGAAACTGCTACCCAATTAAAAGAACTACAACCTGATAGAGAAGCTGTAGCAGATAAAATAGAGAAATCCGTTGAAGAAAAAGCTTTTCATATAGAAAAAAGAAGAGAATTAGATGAACAGCGTATTAGTATGCATCCTGATATTGAAGGTACAGCAGATAAAATAGAAAAATCTATTGGAGAGAAAGCTTTTCATATTGAAAAAAGAAGAGAATTGGATGAACAGCGTATTAATATACATCCGGATATGGAAGGAGTTGGTGATAAAATAGAAAAATCTGTAGGGGAGAAAGCCTTTCGAGTTGAAAAATTACGAGAAATTGATCAACAACGAATTGGGATTCATCCAGATATTGAAGGTGTCAGCGATAAAATAGAAAGATCAGTAGGAGAGAAAGCTTTTCGAGTAGAAAAGTTAAGAGAAATCGACCAACAACGGATGGGAACACATCCAGATATTGGAGGTGTCAGTGATAAAATAGAAAAATCTATAGGAGAGAAAGCTTTTCGAGTAGAAAAGTTAAGAGAAATCGACCAACAACGGATGGGAACACATCCGGATATCGAAGGTGTCAGTGATAAAATAGAGAAATCTGTAGGGGAGAAGGCTTTTATGATTGACCGCCAGAAGGAACAGGAGGCACAACGAAGGGAATTGCAACCCGATATTGATGGTATGGGAGAAAAGATAGAAAAAAGTTTAGGAGAGAAAGCTTTCATGATGGATCGTCAAAAAGAAAGTGTTTTACTAAGGAAAGAACTTCATCCTGATATTGAAGGAACTGCTGAAAAAATAGAAAAAATGGTAGGAGAAAAAGCTTTCATGATTGATCGTCAGAAGAAACAGGATGCACGAAGAAGAGAACTACATCCTGATATCGAAAGTATGGGGGAGAAAATAGAAAAAAGCCTAGGAGAGAAAGTTTTCATGGCGGAACGTCAAAAGGAAAGTGTTTTACAAAGAAAGGAATTACATCCTGATATGGAAGGAGTTAGCCAAAAAATCATTAGTACTGTAGAAAAACAGGCAAAAAAAATTGAAGAACAAAAAGATATCGATGAAAAACGAATTGATATAAAAACTAATGCTAAAAATATTGTTAAAAAATTTGAATCAGAAGTTGAAAAATTTAAAAAGAATGAAGATGAATAAAATTTTCCTTCCTTATCTATATATGTATATCAAACCTAAATAAAGCGTTTAAATTCAGACTTTCTAATCTTTTTTTATAATTTAATATTGATGGGTTTATTTCACCATTAAAATTATTTATAAGATTTTTAAATCGGATATAGAAATCCTCTACAATTTCTCTTAAAATTCCTCTTTCCATTTGCAAATTTGTTTTTTTGGTAATAGCTATAGCTAAAAGTCTCCCTTCTCTTTCATATAAAATCCTTGTTCCTTTGAAGTTTATTTCTTGTAACTCTTCGTTTCCACCTTCATTTACTTCATTAATAAATAAGTTTATAGCATTTAGAAAACTGCAGATTAAGTCATCTTTCAAAAAATTCAGACTATCAGTATATCTATTGCTAACAAGTAGAGCACCAGTTTCATAATCAATAAAATAAATAGCATGGAATCTACACTCTTGGTAATTAAACTTTTCAAGCCTAAATCCGTATGTGTTATTGCGTTTATTAAAATTATTTTGAAATTCCATTATTAAAATTACTAAAATTCGATTTAATTGGAGATATTAAGTAATGAAAATTAGATTTAGATATAAAATACAAATAATATCATAGTAATACTATAATTTTAAATAGGAACGGTATTGAGTTTTTGAATAAAGAAAAATTTATTGTATTTTAGTATCTTTTTTTAACCAATAAATAGAAAACGTGTAAAAAAATAAAAATAAAAAAACTTTATATATGCTTACTCAAATATAACTTTTAATTATCTATTGGTTATTGATTATGATGGAAACAGACAATAGCACTCAAAAAAATAAAATTTCTATAGGTCTTATTATAACAAATAATGAACTTAATAATAATCCTATTTTTCCCTCAGAAATTAAGCAGGAGATATTGGATTCCCCTTATTATTTATTAATTTTCATTTCCCGGGAAGATGTTGTAAAAATAAGCTGTTTTCCAACAAAAAATAAAAACATTAAGAAGATTCTTGTGAAACTTAAAGAATTTTCACCAGATCTCGTTAAGGGAATATCTAATGTATTGAATGATTTAAATCTTAGCAAAGAAATTTTACACACCACAGGATTATGTTATGAAATGGAGAAATGTTTCTATGAAACTTATCTAATTGGAGATATGGTAGATGCTGGAAAATTAACTATTAATATTATTAAGGAGAAGTTTATGGCAGTTGCAAATGTTTTAAATGTTATTATCGAAGATATTCCCACACTTATGTAAAAGAGCTAAAATCTCTCTGCTATAATTATTATTTTAATATATTAATAAGACTTATTTAAATTTTTTTAAGAAAAAAGTAGCTGTTATAATACAATGAGTGATAAAAAAGTTCCCCCACCCCCTGTACTCCCTCCTTCAATTACCGTAGATGAAAACTTTTGTTTTTTTCATAAAGGTGATATTAAAGGTGAAATCTATATATGCCCCTCTTGCAAAACAAGATATTGCCTAAAATGTGCTGAAAAAGCAAAAAGTAATGGACAGTTGTGCATAAAATGTAAGCATCTAGTTTTAATGTAATCAATATCTCAAATTGTGGTACTTGATTTTAATTATTCTTGCACTTGTTTAATTGAGGAGAGAGATCTCCAAGCTTTCCAAAAAATTAACCATAAAATAATAAAAATAAACAATGATGTAGCAAACGTATACCCTCCTATAAAAAGATCAATTATAAACAAGAAAGGAATTCCTGCTATAGCAAACCCTAATATATAACCATAACCCCAATATCGATTCTTCAAACCGATAATCACGGTGGGTATTATTGTTGTGAAAATTATTGTCAAATAAGACCAAATCTCCATTGACTCCGAAATAATCCACATATTTATCCAAGATACAATAAAACCAACTATAACCCATATTACAGTTATAAAATCAATCCTAAATTCTGGTTCTGGTCTTCCTACAGTTTGGTCTTTCTTTCTAATTGGCATAGTTATGCTAAATTTTTTATGGCGATTAATTAAATTAACATATTTTTTTTTTAATTTTCTCCTTAATTTTAAATTTATATTTAAAAAACCTACTATCTATAATAATTTAATTTATAAGCTCTTAATGATATATAAAATGTAAGATAAAAATTTAAATTCGATATACCAATAAAAAAACACAATTACATCAAAATCTAACACAATTTTAAGTTTAAATTAAACAAAATAGGAAAAAATTTAAGCAATCTAACCAAAATCAATAATAATGACTCCTGCCTACACCCTGGATTTTTGTCTTTTGGTAGTGTAAATTCTTACACTCTGATTTCGCCCTCCTCCCCCTATTTTGTTTTGACGCGTATTTGCGTCTCGTAGGGCAGGAGTCACCTTTTATTATTTTCTAAAATCAAATTAGGATGTTGATTAAATTAATTTAGCTTACAATAACTTTGATTTATAAATTTGAAAATGGTTTTAGGATGAAAAAAAATTTGTCAGAATATCCTGAAAGTAAAAATACTTAACCCTAACAACAATCCTTATTCCTAATATTTACACAATTAAATATATATCCACTGTAACTTATAAAAACAAAATAAAATTATTAAACTAAAAAGTCAAATTTTCAATATTAATAAAATTTTCACCGTTTTTTAATAATATTGATAATCTTATGTATCAAATCATAAAATATAAAAACTTTGATGACTAATTAATTAAAACAACTATTTATTTATTTATTAAAATAGTAACTTAACTAAAACAAAAATTTGATTCTTATGACAGAATTAGAGACTCGACATGATCAAAAAGATAACGTCGAAATAATTAGAACTACTACAAGCATTTGTCCAGAATGTATGCATCATATCGAAGCAGAAATTTACGTTGACCCCGAAACAGACTGGGTCATGATGCGCAAAACCTGTAAGGATCATGGAGAATTCAAAGATAAGCTGTCGATAAATGCTGAGGATTATAAATGGCAACAAAGTTTTACAGATGAAATCGGTTCAACAATAAATAATTCAACGCAACCTGAATATGTATCTTCAGGAATTAAAGAATGTACCAATAAGGGATGCCCATTTGATTGTGGGCTTTGTCAAAACCATAAAAGTGCTCCGAACATCTGCTTAATAGATATTACAAATAGGTGTAATTTAACATGTCCAATATGCTTTGCTAATGCTAGCGCTGCTGGTTATGTTGTAGAGCCTACATTCGAAGAGCTCGTTCAGATTATGAAACATTTCAGATCAATGAAACCCATTCCGGCAGTTTTACTCCAATTATCGGGAGGAGAACCTACAGTAAGAGATGATCTTCCGGAAATTATTCGCAAAGGCAAAGATTTAGGCTTTACAGAAGTTATGGTCACTACAAATGGTGTAAGATTTGGTAAATCACCTGAATTCATGAAAAAATGCATGGATGCTGGAATGGATGCGATATATCTACAATTTGATGCTACAGATAATCCTGAAATATGGAAAAAGATTAGAGGAGTTAATTTATGGCCACTTAAACAGAGGGTTATCGAAAATGCACGTAAAATTGGATTTTATGGTATAATGTTAGTTCCAGTTATTGCAAAGGGAGTAAATGATCATGAAATTGGAAAGATTCTGGATTATGCCAGAGATAATTGTGATGTTGTATCAGGAATTATATTCCAACCAGTTTCTTTAACGGGACGTATAAGTTTTGAAGAATTAATGGATATTAGATATACAACCTCTGATTTAAAAGAAGCAATTAACGCTCATACAGGTGGCGCGGTTACAAAGTTCTATCCAATTGCTACTACTGCAAAAATGACGAAATTGTTAGCTTGGTTTGATGATATGCCCCCTTTTAGCATGACAAGCCACCAAGATTGCGGGTTCTGTACAATCTGTGTTGTCAACGACAAAGGAGATTGGGAGCCAATAGAAAACTATTTTGATGCTGAAGGTTTAATTAAGTGGTCTAATAAGGTTTGGGATATGGTTGAAAAACAAGAGGTTCCAAAACCTACTGGATTATTAAAAGGAGTTAATTTAGAAGACTTTGGTCAGCTTATTGCAAAAATTGGAAATTTTGTTGATGATATGACTAGTTTAGGGTACCGACAGGCTATTAAAGCTTATTATTTCGCTGGAGCAGCAAGATACATTAAACATCCAGAGAAAATTCTTACAAGCAAAACTTATCAGGCATTTGCTCGTTTAGTAATGGCTCCAAACCTGAAGTCTGCGGGTGATTTCTTGCACGACCGTAATCTAATGGTGTCTAGCATGCATTTCCAAGATTCTTATAACTTTGATCTTAACAGGGTGTGTCGTTGCCTTGTCCATTACGGAGTTATTGACCCCGATGACCCAAGTAAAGTAAGAGAAATTCCATTTTGTAGTATGAACACATATCACAGACCAATTATAGAACGACAACTTGCAATAGCAGGGAAAACAGCAAAGAAGCCGGAAGTTATCCAAGCAGAAATCGAGGAACTACTAAAAACAGTTGAATAATTGTTTAATTTATTTTCTTTTTTTATCTTATAATTTTCTATAAAATATTTTTTAATTATCTACATCCATTTCTTTGAATTTATGTCATCTTAAAATTCACCCAAACCTATAAATAAGATTTTATCATATAATATTTTGAATTTTAAAATTGGGGTGATAATTTGCCAAGATTAGATAGAAAAATAGAAATTGATTCTGCTCCAGAAATTATTTTTAATATAGTTACAGATGGTGTGAATACACCTAAATGGAATCCTACTGTAAGTGCTGTAACTCCGATTGAAGATGATAAAATCCAATTAGAAACTGATATCGGTGGTATCACAATTATAAATACTGAAACAGAGGAAAATAAAAGTACTACATGGTATACAGAGAAAAGTGACATGAATTCAATAGGTTATATTTTAAATCCTAAGAAACCGACAACAACACAGGTTATTATTTGGACTGATTATGATGATAAAAAGCAATCGAAATTATTTAAAAAAACAGCGGATCGAATTTTGGAAGGATTAAAATTTTATGCTGAATTTCTCCAGAAAGGAGGTGACCCTAGCACTTATAATAAATGGGAGCTTTTAGCTCCACTCTAATTCTTTTTTTTTTTTATTTAATATCAAAAAAGTTATATAAAAATGGATCTTGAGATTTCTTTATTGAAAAAATCTTACATAATCTTTTTCCATCGCGTTCCGTCTGGACCATCTTCAAGTTGTATTCCTGCTTTTTTTAGTTTACTTCTTATTTTATCGCTAATTTCATAATTTTTATCTTTTCTTGCTTTATCACGGATATCTATAATAAGTTCCATTAATTCATTTAATTTGATATCTACAGCGTCTTCTTTTTTTGAGAAATCAAGACCAAAGATACCCAGAAGTTCAAGTAATGTTTCTCGAGCTTTTAAAAGTATTTCTTTTTGGTTATCTAATGAACTATTAATTTGCTTTATGAATTCATATATAGCAGCAAGAGCTTTTGGATTGTTGAAATCATCATCCATGGCTTCTTCAAAATCTTTTCTAACAGATTTTATAACGCTTTCAAGTGTAGTTTCACTTCCACCTGAAGATTGCTCGATTGCATTTAAGCAATTTCTTATTTTTTCAACATTATTCTTAGCATTTTCAATAACATCAAGATTCCAATCCACTGCAGATCTATAATGTCCAGAAACAAGACCCATTCGTATATTAAGTCCTCCATATTTGTCTATTAATTCACGCGCAGTAATATAATTTCCAAGACTTTTGCTCATTTTTTTCCCATAGACAGTAATGAATTCAGCATGCATCCAATAGTTCACAAACTTTTTTCCTGTAGATGCTTCAGATTGAGCAATTTCATTAGGATGATGAGTTGGAATATGATCGATGCCACCACCATGAATATCTAACGTATCGCCTAAATATTTCATACCCATTACCGAACATTCAAGATGCCACCCTGGATATCCTTCCCCCCAAGGAGAGTTCCACCGCATAGTATGGATTTGGTCTCCCTTTCTTGCATTTAGCCACAATGCAAAATCAAAATAATTTCTTTTTAATGGATCTTGGTCTACACGTGCTTTTGCTTTCTCTTCATCAAGTTTTAGCCTTGCAAGTTTTCCATAATCTTTAAATTTTTTAGTATCATAATAGACATTACCTTCTACTTCATAGGCATACCCTTTTTCTAATAGAATTTTAATTACTTCAATCATATCGGGGATAAGAGCTGTAGCTCTTGGAGAAATATTCGGTCTCTGAATATTTAAATCATCAATAACTTGCCAATATTCTTCAATTTGTTTTTCTACTAACTCCCAAGGATTGATTTTTTTTTCCTTTGCTCTTTTTTCTATTTTATCTTCTCCCTGATCAGCATCATCAGTTAAATGTCCTACATCTGTGAAATTTTGGACATGGAATACATTATAACCTTTATATCGAAGGTATCGGATAACCACATCCCAAGAACTATAAGTTCTAGCATTACCAATATGCACATCATCATAAACGGTTTGACCACATGTATAGATTTTTACTTGACCTTCCTCTAAAGGTTTGAATATTTCTTTTTGCCGAGTCATAGTGTTGTAGATCTTAAGCATAAAATAATAAAGAATGAGTAAAAATAAGAATTTTACGGAACTTCTACGAATTTTTGTAATCTCCTTTAGATATAAGTTAATTTAGTCTTTCAATAAATGCTTCTACTAGATTATTATCTATTTCAAATTTCTTAGTAGGTTCCTTTCCCTTCACATTATGAATGATAGAATCTGCTTGAATCCTCCTTTTAATTTTATCATTATATTTTCCTAACGCTTCGGTAATTTCTTTATCTTCGGTTTTTATATACAAAATAATTCTATTTTCTGTTGATAAATTCAACTGTTTTCTAAAATTATTCAAATACCTTATCAAATTTCTTGTTATTCCTTCTAATTTCAACTCTGATGTTATTTTTGTGTCTAATTCTACAAAAAATTCAGTTTTATCTCCTTTTTTTGTGATTACTTTTCTCACATTTATAGCCTCTGCTATGATATCCAAATAATCTTGGTCTAGATTCACATTTTTCAAAGTCACTTTGCTTAAAATTTGTCTAATTGGAATATTCGCATTATCTCTCAATTCTAGAGATCTTCTTACAATTTCTTTTACTACATCCATATTTTCAAGAACTTCAAAATCCAGTAACTTTTCATCAAGATCAGGCCAATATTCTAAATGAATTGATTTTAAATTTACAAGTTTTCTCTCTTTTAATTTCTGGTATATTATTTCTGAAATAAATGGGGTTAATGGAGCTAAAAGTTTTGCTAAATTGTAAAGTATATATGATAATGTGTTCATCGCTGATAATTTTTCATTTATATTTTCACTTTTAAAACGATTTCTACTATTTTTAATATACCATGTAGAAAGATCATCGATGAAGTTGAAAAATAATCTACAGGTCTCAGTTGTGTCATAATCATCCATAAATTGTGTAACCTCTTGTATAAGCTTATTCAATAAACTAACAATCCATCGATCTAAAAGATTATCTGGATGAGTTAAATCCTTATTAATCTTATCAATATCTATTAATGAGTAAAACTTTAGAACATTAATTAACAATAAATTGAATCTTCTATATACTTGTTTTACTATATCCTCTTTAAAGTTCAAATCTTGTGCTCTCATTAATTGAGATGACATTAGATAAATTCTTAAGGCGTCAGCTCCATACTTTTCAATTATTAAATTTGGATCAGGGAAATTCCTTTTAGATTTAGACATTTTAGATCCATCCTCAGCAAGTATATTTCCGTTTACAACAACATTTTTAAACGGAATCTCATCAAATAAGAGAACAGCGATTACATGCATATAATAAAACCATGCCCTCACTTGTGGCACATATTCAGACACAAAATCACTTGGAAAATTATGTTTAAACCATTCCACATTCTCAAATGGATAATGTTTTGCAGCATATGGCATTGATCCTGACTCCAACCAACAATCAAATACTTCAGGCACACGATTCATAATTTTACCACAATACGGGCATTTAACATGTATTTTGTCAACTATATGCCTATGTAGATCTAAATTATCGGGTACTTTTTCAACAGCATTCTCTTGCAACTCTTTAACTGATCCAATAACTCTAATTTGTTTACATTCTTCACATTCCCAAATAGGCATGGCAGTAGCCCAAAATCTATTTCTAGAGATACACCAATCCGGAGCACTATTTAAAATACTTTGATATCTTCTAAAGATTTCTTTAGGATACCAGTTGATTCTTTGAATAGTCTCCAAAAGTCTTGTTTTTATTCTTTGAATATCTATAAACCAAGCATCAAGAGCATTATATATTAATGGAGTATCACATCTATAACAAAATGGATATGAATGTGTGTAATCTTTTGCATTAAACAAAAGGTTTCGTTTATCTAAATCATGTAAAACTTCTTTATCTACGTCTTTAAACCACATTCCAATCCAATCCCTAGGACCATTTGCCAGATTACCATGCTCATCAATATGTTGAATCATGGGGAGATCATACTTTCTTATCATGTCGTAATCAAATTCTCCATATATAGCAAGGTGAATAATTCCTGTTCCTTCATCAGATAATACCTCATCACCACCATCAATTATAAAATGTCCTTTTTTATTAATATCTGTAGAAATTTCATATAAGGGTTCATACTCTTTATCTATTAGGGCTTCTCCACTAAATTCCTCGACGATTTTGTAATTGTTTTCAAGCAAATCCAACTGATTCTTTATTAAAATTAAATAATCGTTATCATATTTTATCTTTACATACTTTTGCTTACTATTTACAGCCAAAGCCACATTTCCGATTAAGGTCCAGGGGGTTGTGGTCCAAGCTAAGAGATAAGTTCTTGGTTCTTCTTTCAATTTGAATTTTGCTATTATAGCATGTTCAGTAATATCTCTATAGCTGTTATCCATCGCTATTTCGGAATTAGAGAGTGGAGTTTCACACCGAGGACAATAAAATAAGACTTTTTTCCCCCTATATACGAACCCCTCATTGTATATTTTCTTAAAAATATACCACACAGTTTCCATATAAGAATTATCCATAGTTTTATACGAATTATCAAAATCTATCCACCTACCTACTCGTTCAACTGTTTTTTTCCATTCATTTGTATACCAAAGCACTTTTGATCGGCAAAATTCATTAAATTCAGCCATGCCCATTTCATATATTTCATTCTTCTGCTTTAAATTTAATTCTCTTTCACATATATTTTCTATTGGCAGACCATGGCAATCCCAACCCCATCTTCTTTCACATCGGTAGCCTTTCATTGTCCAATATCTTGGAAATACATCTTTTGTAACAAAACTTAATATGTGACCATAATGAGGTAAACCTGTGGCAAATGGGGGTCCATCATAAAAGATATATGTTTTACCCTTCGGTCTTTGCTCCACACTTTTTTTAAATATTTCATTTTCTTTCCAGAATTCTAAAAATTCTAATTCTTTTTCATTATATGAAATCTTTAACACCTTGTTTAATTTTTTTTTTATTTCATCAACCTTTTTATCTTAAAATTATTAAAAAAATATTTAATTAATAAGTATAACTTCATATCAGAATTCACATATGGGATATTTATGAAGTAGGATGTGGAGGGTAAGTTTAAAAATTTCACTTCATAAATAAGTGAATTTAGATAATAATAATCGTGGATATGATCTTAATCATATTTTGTACAAAACCTAAGAATTTAGAATTTACTTTCATAACATCCACATCCACTTTATATTTTAAATAAGGTAAAATGATCTAAAAAATATTATGGTATTTACTATATTTTTTCGAAACTAATCTAAAAATATATAATTATGAGCAATGCTTCTTTTGTCTCGTCCAGCTAGAATATGAATATGTTTGATTGTTTTAATTGAGTCTTGACTAAAATTTTCTATGGGAATATAAACCAATTCACGATGTTTAATTCCTGCTAGTGAGTAGAAAAATTTACGAGGCGGCTCCTTTGCTACATAAGCAATGTATCGTTCTTTCGAGTAAATAATAGCAGCTTTGAGAAGACGTTCTGCTTTATTTTTCGTATCTTTATACTCATAATCCATATATGGATCGAAAATGGGTCTAAGAAATAATGCTGGAAAGATAGATAGTAATCCTCCAATTTCCACATGTGTAATACCGGGACCGATAATATAATCCCCTGGATTGGTAGAATAAAAAGCCATATCGCTCTCCCTGTCGTGTTCTGCCCACCAAGTCAGTTTGTAGGGATATTTCTCAACTTTACCATCGTCTTTATCAAATATTACAACAATCGTATCACTTTTGCCTTGAATTTGTTGGATATTTTGTACATATATTTTTTTCTTGAAAGCCCAATTTCTAATAGTTTCTTTAATTGCAATTCCATCCATTAAACTAGATTTGAATTCTTCAATTTTTACTCTTTGATTCTTTAAATTCTTGATAGTTTTTTTTCTTATGAAAGCAAAGTAATCTTCTTCCAGTATATCTTCAGGAGGCCAAGAAACAGTATAATCTTTACTCTCTTCCCATTTATCTCTCCATTCTCCTGGATATTTTTCTTCAGGTTTTTCCTTTAAAGGAACCTGTCTTTCTTTTCCATAACCATAAGGATGATGTCTTTGTAATTTTATGTAATGACCACTTGGATCATAGCCTCCTTTGAAATCCATTTTCAATGTTTCATAATTATCACTTTCATCATTATATGGATACTTTGTTGCTTTTTCTAATACTTTCCAAGCATAATCATCATCTACTATATTTTTTGAGGATATTAATAATTGAAATAAATTAGGTAATAATCTTTGCTCAGCTAACGCTAAATTCCTTGAATATTGAAATAATGTTTTTAATTTATGGAGGTCTACAAATTCTTTAAATTCTTTTTCATAATCATATTTAGCTTTAATCAAAACATTCCTAATATGTTCAATTTTATTATAGGAATTCAAAATATTATAGAGGACTTCGGGAGTCTCTATATTTTCTAAAGATTCTTTTGAGAATTCCTTTCTAAATTTAAACCATTTATATGTATGGTATGGTAATTCTTTTAAGAGAAATTTAGCATCAGAACCCCTTATATTGTAAATTTTTACATATTTATGAGGTTCTAAATCTAAATCTACATCTTTAACTTCTTCTGGGTTGTCTAAATAATATTTCACGTTTTCCCAGTGAGCCATACCAATAATAAGTAAAATCCTATGATATAAAGGCATCATTTCTAAAAGATGAGTCGCCATATATTTCTCTCTAAGAATATCTTTTTGAGTGTAATCATAGTCTTTATCAGAATTTTCTTGATTTTTAAGGAAATCTTCTAAATTTACTTTTTTTCTAAAATCATCTTTTTTATCTTTAAATTCTTTTTTGAAATAGTTAGATAATTCTTGATAAAATTGTTGAATTCCTATTTTATTAATAGCGTAGTCATCAGGAAGTTTAAAACTTGGAGGTAAATACTCTGAAACCGAAAGATCAATGAATTCAATCGGAATATTATGTTCAAGACCTATTCTTATTCCCTCTATGATTGAATCACCAGGATCTATTGGAATAAAATTTAATTTTTTTGGGTTTAGAGTATCTGCGTATCCTATTAATGACAAAAAAGGTAATCTCCCAATAGCTTCAATTACTTCATCCTGCAAGTTATTCGGTAATTCTACAGCAATTACATTTGGAAATACTTGAAAGAGAGCTCTTCGCGTTAATTTCGCAAATTCTATTCGCGAATGGAAAGTGGGAATAACATAGATATTTTTAAACTTAATATAAGGATTTTCATTCATTTGAATCTTTGTCAGACTTTTTTAGAAATTTATCATAATAATTCTCAACTTCTTCAATATCTTTAAATATCTTAAATGATATTGACTCTTTCTGCTGTTTCAAAAATTCTTCATAACTTCCAGGTAAATATTTCAAGGCAGCTTCTTCTAATACCTGAATAACTGCGTTTTCAAATGTATTTTTTTCTATTATATCTTGATTTTCTTTATTCATCAATCTTGATTTAATATAATATCGTAAAATGTTAATTCCATCCCTGACAGTGTAAGGTTCATCATGCATATGAGCATTTTGAAGGAATTCTACACAATATTCTAAAATTTCTTCTGAACCAAATGGTAAATTGTATTTTAGAATTTTTAACTCATCAACTTTATTTGGAAAATCTATATAAATTTTAGGTTGTAAACGAGATTGGATGTATTCAGGAATTTCATAAGTTGATGCATCCGCATTCATCGTAACACATAACCTGAATTCTGGATGAGCATAAATTCTGATACCTGCAATGATACTCTCAACATAGCGTCGCTTATCCATTAGCGGAGCTAATGAGGCCCAACTTTTTTCGCTCATTCTGTTTCCTTCATCCAATAGACATACTCCTCCCTTTATCATTGCTGAAACTAATGAACTTGCGACATAGGCTATTTTATTATTTGACGCAATGACAGGGCTGATTAACAAATCTTCTGGGCGAGTATCCATAGTACACTGGAACATATATACATCTTTATTCAATCTTCTACCTGCAGCATAAGCTAGTGTTGTCTTCCCAACCCCTGGTTTTCCTAGAATTCGAGGATTAAGAGGAAGATCTTCTTTATCGACAATCATCCAAGCTGCTTTCAATTGATTTATTAAATCATCATTTCCAACCCATTGCATATCAACTTGTGCTGGCTCAGATAAGAGTAATTCTACATCTGAAATTATAACTTTCTCTGGCATAATCTTTAACAAATTCCATTCTACTAATTATGGTTATAAAAGTTCAATATAAATAATTTATCGAATTAAGGATGAAATTATAATTTGTAGCAAATGTGTGGAAATTTCTTATTTAGCTCAAGTATAAAAAATATGAAATGATCTTATCTATAAAAAAATGATATAGTTTTCAAATAGATCTTTTTTATTACGATGTCTGATAACATCATTGTTTTAAAACTTGTTTTACTAGGAGATAGTGCAGTTGGTAAAACCTCTCTTATTGACATGTATGCACATCATCAATTCAAAGAAGACTACAAACCTACACTAGGGGTTAATATTGTCGTAAAGGAATTAGAAAATGAAAATACTCAAATCCGATTGATAATTTGGGATATTGCTGGCCAAGAGAAATATGATCTCTCACGAAAAATGTTCTTTCAAGGAGTATTGGGAGCGCTATTTGTTTATGACACTACAAGACATGCTACATTTAAAAATATTGAATCTAAATGGTTAGAAGATCTAAATCAATATGGGGGAAGAAATTTAGCTTATGTTTTAATAGGCAATAAAATTGATTTAAAAGATTCCAGAGCAGTATCCAGTGAGGAAGGTAGAGCACTTGCAGATAAAATACATGCAACTGAATTTATTGAGACAAGCGCTAAGTATGGAGATAATGTAGAAAAAGCTTTTGAAAAAATAGTATTTCAAATATTAAAGAATGAAGGAATTGAATATTATTAAATTTATATAAAAATGAAAAGTATAGAGACTAAAACTAAACGAATTGTTGTTGGGAAAATTGAACCTGATGAGGATTTAATTGATGCTATCATCTCAATGATAAATAAGCATAAAATTACTTCTGGTTTGATTAATTGTATTGGAGCATTAAAAAAATTTACAATTGGATATTTTGACATTGCGTCTAAAAGATATTTAACTAAAACATTTGATGATTATGTAGAATTAATATCTTGTATAGGCAATATTTCCTTCAAAAATGGTGAACCAATTATTCATTTACATATCTCTATTGGAACTAGGAATTTCAACATAACTGGGGGGCATTTACTTCAACCTAGTATTGTCTCAGTAACAGGTGAGGTTTATATCTTAGAATTTGAAAAACAGATAAATAGATCTAATGATCCTCAATTTAATTTATCACTTTTAGATTTATAAAAAGGAGCTGTGACATAATGGGAGATAATAAGAAGAGAGAATGGGCGTTAAAATTGGCAATATTAGGAGATCCGGCAGTAGGAAAAACTTCTTTAATTAACAAATACATCACCGGTTCATTTAAAGAGAATTATACACCAACTTTAGGAGTTAATATTGTATCAAAAGATATAAGATTGGAAGAATTTAATTCCAAAATTCGTTTGCTCTTATGGGATATCGCTGGACAAGACAAATATGAGTTAACACGTCAAAGCTTTTTTCAAGGTTGCGTTGGAGCACTTCTAGTTTATGATATAACACGTTTTTCAACATTTGATCAGATAAAAACAAAATGGCTTGAGGATTTTAAAAAATTTAGTAGGCCTAATGGGATATATATTTTAATCGGCAATAAATTAGATTTAAATGATTCAATGAAAGTTTCTTATGAAGAAGGAAAATCATTATCTCAAGAGATTAATGCTGCTGAGTTTATAGAAACAAGTGCAAAATATGGAGATAATGTTGAGGAAGCGTTTAAGAAATTAGTTTTACTTATATTGAAGAAAAGTGGAGTGAATTTGATAAGGAGTTAATAGAAGTAATATTATGATAAAAACCAATGTATTAAATTAAGCAGAAATGATTGGTGACTATAAAGGATCTGTAAAAAATAAAGTTGTTGTGGCACTTCTTCAGGCGTATCATGACACTCTTGATTATGATGGAATGAAATCAATATTAAGAGAAGCAGGAATGATACACCTGAAAGATATAAGAGATCAAGATCCGAATGGAGAAATTGACTTCTTTTCTTTTAAAAAAATCATTTCGGCTCAAAATTGTTTATTATATGAGTCTAATGATCTTCTATTTGAGATAGGTAAAAAGTTTTCATTCTATTTATTCCCATTTGGCAAGAGTTTTGAAGAAATAATATATGAAATAAATTCTTTGATCTTTACTGACTGGAAGGTTAAAATTATTGAAAATAATGAGAATAAAATATCAATTCAAGTTCACAGATGTATATTTTGTTCTGAGATTGGAGTTCCTTGCGATTTATTTAAAGGATTCTTAATTCATTCATTACAAAAATCTTTACCATCAGATCATTTAGTTATTTATGAAAGGGAAATAGAAGATATAAATAATCCATATCACAATAGTTTCATTGTTAAGTTAAAAATTGACAAAAGCATTAAATAGTTTAAAAACGAAAATTAAGTTAGAGTAATAGAAATCCATTTATTATGTTAATATAATTTTTTATAAAAAAATAAATGAAGTATTAAATAGACCTATAACCCAATATTAAATTGCATAATGACATCCGAAGAAGCTAAACTCGAGCGAGAGTTTGTATTCAAAGTAGCGATCTTAGGCGATAGTGCCGTAGGTAAGACATCTTTGATAAATCAGTTTGTAGAAGGCTCATTTATAGAGGATTATAAGCCTACGTTAGGAGCAAATATTGTACGTAAAGACGTAAATTTGGATGGCATAAAGGTTAGATTAATTCTATGGGATCTCGCTGGACAGGAAAAATATCGCGTGGTTAGAAGTATGTATTTTCAAGGATGTCAGGGGGCTTTACTTGTTTATGATGTGACTCGTTACAGTACTTTTGACAGTATAAATTCGAAATGGTTAAGGGATTTTAAAAAGTACGTTAAGAAAGAGGGAGTGTATATATTAATTGGTAATAAAACAGATTTAATAGACCAAAGAACCGTAACAACAGATAGAGGCAAAGAAATAGCCCAAAAAATCAAAGCAAGCCACTTTATTGAAACGAGTGCAAAACTGGGAGAAAATATTGAGGAGGCTTTTACACTACTAGTAAATCAAATCTTGAATAACCATGGTGTAGAGATTTAAAAAGTTTTAATAATCTCGGACAACTCATTTTTGTATCAATTTATTAACAATCTGTCTTTTTAAAAGCCAAAAATTAAGAGTGACTAATCATGAAAGAGACATCACAAAAATTAAGAAATGCGCCAAAATCAGCTATAAGAGAATTATTTGATCTTGCTTTAAGTAGGTCAGATGTTATAAGTCTAGGGATTGGACAACCGGATTTTGATACTCCTGAACCAGTAATACAAGGTAATATAAATGCTTTAAAAAAGAATATTACAATGTATGCTCCTACTAGGGGTGTTCCAGAGTTATTGGAATTGATAGAACAAAAGATGGATAAGATTAATAAGATCGAAGTTAATTGGAAAGAAAATATTATTGTAACCAATGGAGCAAGTCAAGCAATAACATTAGCATTTGCCTCACTCTTTAATCCGGGGGATGAATTGATTATTTCTTCACCAAATTTTGTTTCCTATTTTTATTGTGCTTCATTTTTTGGCGTCAATGTGGTAGAAACTAAGAGAAATAAAGATTTCAGCCCTAGTATAGAGGGAATAAGAAATGCAATTACATCCAAAACCAAAGCTATGCTAATTAATACTCCAAATAATCCTACTGGTCATGCACTTCATCTAAAAGAGTTGAAAGAAATCGTGGATATTATTATTGAACATGATTTATATCTAATCACAGATGAAGTTTATGAAAATTATATATACGATGGATTAAAACACATTAGCCCGGCTTCTTTAGATGATATGTTTGAACGAACTGTAACTGTAAATGCAATTTCAAAATTATTTTCTGCAACGGGATTTAGATTAGGTTATGTAGTTGCCTCAAAAGAGATAATTAATTTAATGGAAAAATTTCACCAATACACAGTTGCTGGAACTAATCATGCTGCTCAATACGGTTTTATCGAGGCTTTAAAAATGGGAACTGATTTTTTTAAAGAAATATGGGAGAGTTTTGATAAAAGACGTAATTTAGTTTATAACAGATTAAATGAAATAGGTTTTGATATAGTAAAACCAAATGGAGCTTTTTATGTTATGCCCTCAACAAAGAATTTCAACTTAACTGGTAAAGAAATTTCTCAAAAACTCATGAAAGAACAAGCAGTTGCTGTTGTTCCAGGGGATATTTTTGGTTCATTTTCAGATCACATGATAAGGATATCATATGCAACTGAAATTAATAAAATTGAAGAAGCTCTGAACAGAATTGAGAATTTCATTCAAAATTTATAAACTTAACCTAAAATAATTAAGGAAAAAAAATTAAACATAAACAACCTCAAATGGAGTTTTAGGGAGAACTTTAGCCCCTTTATTGGTAATGAGTTGTTGGTGATTCAAGTCTAAGCCCCCCTAGTCCTTGTTTATTAAATACTATTAATGCAATTTCAACCATGTTTTCTTCAAAATTCATAAATCCCCATCCCTTTTGAGGTATTACAGCAGGTAAGGATTAAAAAGCTACATCATCTATTTTTAGAGAACTTTGTAATTTCTTCTTGAAGTTTTGCGAAATTAAATGGCTTTTCAATAAAACTAATTGCTCCTGATTTTAACGATTCCTCTTTAATAGAATTATCTGCACTAGCAAATATTATTTTGATTTCTCTATCTTGTTGTAAAATTTCTTTCATAACATTTAAACCGTTTTTAAGAGGTAAACGATAATCTATTATTATTAAATCAGGTTTAATAGAAAAATTTTTGAACATGGTTATTGCTTCTTCACCATTAGTAGCACACTCCATTACTTCATGTCCCATAAAAACTAATAATTCACAATATATCTTCCTAATTATATTGTCATCTTCCACGATAAAAATTCTCATAATTAAATTTAACCTTGTGGAAAAGTAATTATAAATTTACTTCCTTGAGAATAATCAAAAGGAATTTTGTCTTCAACTACTATATTTGCATCATAGCCATCTAATACTTTTTTGACCAGGCTTAATCCTAATCCCATTCCAGTTGTGCTTTTTTCTTTTGAAAACTCTCGGGTGAAGATTAACTTCTTTTTATAATCTGGAATACCATTTCCATTATCAGTAAATTCTATTTTAATATAGTCTTTAGAATTCTCTTGATATTGAGAGATTTCAATATTTATTTCAACTAATCTATTATGATTATGAATTATTGAGTTCATCAGGATATTATTTATAACAAAATCAATTAAATCATCTGCTATAATATAGATTTCCTTATTATATGAATTTAAAGAGATATCAATATCTTTGTAATCGATTATTCCTTTAATATTTCGACAGGCATTCTTAATAATACGAAATAAATTTATTCGGATCAATTTTCTACCTATATCTTCAATTTCAGATACCTTTCTTACGTTTTTAATTAATCTTGTTCCTCGAGAGATTTGTATTTGCATTTCATTAACCATTTCTTTAAGCAATTCATTTTCTTCTTTCTTTTCTTCTTTTAAATGATATGTTTCCAAAATATTCAAAATTCCATGAAGAATATTTCTCATATCATGCGTAAAAAGATCCTTATAGAAATTCTCTCTTTCATAAGCCTTTTGATAATTTTGTTGCGAATCATATAATTTTTTTTCAATTGTTTTCATCTCAGTAATATCGACAAGGGCAGTTATTATTGCTGGTTTATTGTCATACCGAATAGATTTTTCATTGGTATAAATCCATTTTAATTCGCCAGTCTTAGTATATATTGGAAATTCTGTAAAAGTGTAAATATTTTCATCTCCTTTTCGATGAATTTGAAGCCTATTCATAACTATTTCTCGATACTCTGGATGGATCTTTTCTATAAATTCTCCTATCTCCCAATTAAGTAATTCCTCTATGGGATATCCAACTATCATAGATAAAGCTTTATTTGCATATATCATATTGTTTTCTTGATGAATTGCAAATCCTATAAAAGTATTCTCTAAAATTTTTCTAAAAAGATTTTCTGATTCCGTGATTTTTTGTTCTAATTCTTTTCTTTTTGTTATATCTAATATAATCCCTTGATAATGAGTAATTTTACCTTTTTCATCTCTCCTAATAAAAGTACGATCATCAATCCAATATATTTTTTTATTTTTTGTAAAAATTCGATATTCTTGCGTAAACTCTGAAACATTTGAATCAGTATAAGCTTTTACTTCATTTTCTACTCTTACTTTATCATCAGGATGTATAAGATCAGCATATAGGATTTTTCCAGATAGAAATTCATTTGGTTCATACCCATACTCCTTAATGTTTTCAGAAACAAACTCAACAGGCCAACCTTGAGAATTTTTCCGAAGAAAAACAATCACTGGACTTTTATTTATAATTTGGATTAGTCCTTTATCAGAATCACTTTTCATGAAATATTACTCTCAAATTATTTGATAAAAAATAAATGCTAGTTATAATATTAAAATTTAATCTTTGAATTATAATTCAAAAATCGATAGTTAAGTCTTCTCTAATCGATTGATGCTTTCTTATGACTTATCTCAATTGATTTTAATTTCATTCATGATAATTCTGTATTAAAATAACAAATTTTAATATTACATATAAAATTAATGTGGTATTGACTTTTCTTGCAGGTTCTTTAACGGTAAAAATTACATTCAAAATTTATGAACTTAACCTAAAATAATTAATAAAAAAAAATTAAACATAATCGACCTCAAATGGAGTTTTAGGGAGAACTTTAGCCCCTTTATTGGTAATGAGTGTTGGTGATTCAAGTCTAAGCCCCCCTAATCCAGGGCGATTAAATACTATTGCTGCAATCTCAACCATGTTTTCTTCAAAAATCATTGAGCCCCATTCTTTTTGAGGAACTACAACTGGCCATGATTCATTTCCAATGCAACCTATTCCATGACCTATTCCAAAGAATAAATCATTTTCATATCCTGACTTTTCGGCTACTTTTCGTACTTGTTTATAACATTCTTCGAAAGTATTTCCTGGATACATATTATCGATTAGCGTATAACACAATTGTTCATAAACTTCGTTAAATAATTTAAGTTCTGAGGGACAATTTCCAAGTACATAATTATGGCTCAAATCTCCAAGATAACAACCATATTCACTATGTAAATCGACAAGTAATGATTCACCTTCCTTTACTTTTTTATTAGTTGCAGGAGTACATCCATTAAACGTCCAGCTTGCTCGATGACCTGAGCCGATTTCCTGACTTCCTGTGAAAGTCCATTCGTAATTACTTCCTGCTTTTCTCATAGCTAAAGTGCCTATTCCAGCAATCTCGTTCTCAGTGAATATCTTTCCCGAAGGACGTTCATTTAATTCTTTCTTAACGGTTTCTTGTCCAATATCAGTAATTTCAGATGCTTTACGAAGCATAGCAATTTCCTCTGGTTCCTTGATAAATTGAATTCTTTCTGTTTTTTCATTAAAATCAATTAATTCACATCCATGAAAAACTTTCTTTAATAATTCTGCTTCTGTGAAAGAAAGCATCTGTCCAGTAACACAAATATCTGTTCCTAGTTCAACTCCTATTCTAGGGGGTGCACCTTTAGTATCATATAATCCCAACTTTTTTGCTGCCTTTTGGATTTTTTTTTCCCAAAAATATCCTCGTATAGGACCCCACCCTTGTACATTTTTCAATTGTCCTTCTGCTCTAACACGTTCTAAATCTAAAAGAACAGTATATAGTATTGGATCTCCAGCTGCTTCTTTTGGTAAAAAAATGTAACTTTTCCATGGAACAAAACAGCCAGAGAGGTAAGTTATAGATTTTACTCGTGTAAGCAAACAAAAATCAAGATTTAATTCTTCCATAGCTGATTGGTATTTCTTCACATGTCCATTCCAATCTATTTTGATTTCACTCATTTTAAATTCTCTTTTATTATTTGAATAAAGATAGTTAGATTGTGAATTTTATATAGTTTTTTAAAACTAATAGATACACACTAACTAATAAAAAGTTACAAATATATATTGGACTATCTATACAAATCAGTTTGTGTCTCTTTGATATTTCTAGATTCAGTAATTTGCTTTGCCATACTCTCATATCTTTCGATAATATCTCTTGGCAATGTTGATTTTATTTTTGACAATGCAAATTCAAAATGACTCTTTTCTACATATTCTAATTTTTCCATCTTCTCTCTTATTGCTTGCATTCCTGCTTCACGACAAACATTTTCTAAATCAGCTCCACTATATCCTTCTGTATTTTGAGCAATCACTTTTAAAGTTATATCTTCAGCAAGTGGCATATCTTTTGTATGAACCTCCAATATTTTCAATCTCGAATCATAATCTGGAGCTTCGACAAAAATCAAGCGATCGAACCTGCCTGGTCTCAGAAAAGCTGAATCAACGATATCTGGACGATTGGTGCTTGCTATGATTACAATACCCTTGCGATTCTCAATCCCGTCCATCTCTACTAATATTTGATTTACAATTGATGCAAATGTATGCGTTCCTTCATAATTGCCTCTTCCTGAAGATATTGCATCGATCTCATCAAAATATATTATTGAAGGTGCTGCCTGACGTGCTTTACGAAATATTTCTCTTACAGCTCTTTCACTCTCTCCTACCCACTTAGAATATATTTCTGGACCTTTTATTGCTATAAAATTTGATTGACTTTCATTAGCAATCGCTTTTGCTAGAAGTGTTTTTCCACATCCTGGAGGTCCAAAAAGAAGTATTCCATTTAATGGACGGATTCCTGCCTTTTCAAACAACCTTGGATATTTTAAAGGCCACTCCACAGCTTCCCTCAATTCTTGCTTTATCTCCTCCAATCCTCCAATATCATCCCATGAAATATCTGGAATCTCAACCATTACTTCTCGCATAGCAGAAGGGTCAATTAAATTAGAAGCTTTAATAAAATCTTCATCTTTTATCTTCAATTCTTGAATAATTTCACTTGGTATTGGTTCATCTAAATTAATTTTTGGTAACACTCTTCTTAAAGAAAACATTGCTGCTTCCCTACATATTGCCATGATATCTGCTCCAACAAAACCATGTGTTATTTCAGCATAATTATCGAGATCGACATCTTCTTCCATTGGCATGCCTCTTGTATGTATTTGAAAGATTTCTTTTCTACCTTTAACGTTTGGGACACCAAATTCAATCTCTCTGTCAAAACGTCCTGGTCTTCGTAATGCTTCATCAATTGAGTTAACTCTATTTGTAGCACCTACACATATTATTTCCCCTCTACCACGTAAACCATCCATTAAGGATAATAATTGAGATACAACGCGTCTTTCTACTTCTCCTGATGTATCAACCCTCTTTGGAGCAATTGAATCAATTTCATCTATAAAAATTATAGAGGGGGCATTTTCCTCCGCTTCTCTAAAAATGTCACGAAGTCTACCTTCACTTGCTCCATAAAACTTACTCATTATTTCTGGACCATTTATTGTTATAAAGTTTGCATTTGATTCTTGAGAAACAGCTTTCGCCATCAATGTTTTACCAGTTCCAGAAGGTCCGTGGAATAATACTCCTTTTGGTGGATCAATGTTGAGTCGATGGAATAATTCTGGATGTTTCAAAGGCAATTCAACCATCTCCCTAATTCTTTGAATTTCATCAGTTAGGCCTCCAACATCGTCATAAGTAACAACTCCTCCAGAAATATTAAGAACAGCTACTCTCTTATTAACTTTGATTATAGTATCTCTTGTAATTTTAACAACTTTATCTGATGGTTTTAAATTTTCAACGATCAATCTTAAAGTTCCTAATGTTGGTCTTTTTTTCCCTCCTAATTGAAACATTTTCATCATATCAGCTATAGGGTTCTCTCCTGAGTCTTGTTGCATAAATGTTCCTAAAACATCAACAATGTCTCCAATTACTACAGGTTTATCAATCAACTTTCCTTTGATGGCTTCTGCCTGTCTTTTTAGATCAATATTGGGACGTGTAGGCGTTAATTCAATTTCAATTGCAGGATACACTTCAGCAAGTTGAACTGAAACATACTCTCCAATTGTTGCCCCAGCATTAAGTCTTTGGAGTCCGTCAAGCCTGATAATTCCTGTTCCTCTGTCCTGAACCGAAGAGACTGCTATACCTGTGGTTTTTTTCTTTCCCCTAATCTCAATTATATCTCCTGTATTTAATCCTAAATCAAGCATCATGTCTTGATCTATATAACATAGAGAACGTCCACTTCGACTTTTTTCTAATCTCTCGATTCTTAGTTTAATATTTTTAACTAATTTTTTTTCTTGTGGCATTTTCAAATATCCAGAAACTTATCTAGTTTTTAAAAGTAATAATGGTTTATTTTCTTTTTCTTTAATTTTTATAAATATCAATTAATTGAATATTCAAGAAATTTTTATATTTAGTGTTTTTTCTAAATAAATCTTAAAGTTTTTTGCGATTTCTGCTTCACTTTTCGCTATATTTTTATTTTTCTTAACATAGGTTTTTCTTAATTTAATAAACTTGTTTTTCAAATGTGAATAATCAGGATTATTTATAAGTGAACCTACAAAAGTTCTAGTAATTTTATCTAGATTTTCATTATATACATCTGGAAAAATTGCTTTCTTTTTTGGTTTTAAATTTTTTTTTTTAAAAACCATCTTAATTTCTAATTCATCTAACAATTTTCTAATTAAATTATTTAAATCAAGTATTTTTGAAAGGTCATATGTAGCAATAGGATAATCCCAATTATACTTAGTAAACTTATCAAACTTATCCCGAATCTTGTTAATTATTTCGCTTGGAATTGGTTCACCTCTTAATTTATTCCACTTTAAACAAAAATCTATGGGTGTTGCAATATAAATAATAAAAAATTTTAAATTAAGAGTATTTGCAATATTTTTCAAATCATGTCTCATACTGGAATAATAATTCAAATCATCACTAATCACAATATTTCCTTTTTCTAACTCATTTCTAATTATTTTCAAATTTTCTCTTCTAACAATGGATTCTTTCTCATAATTAAATTTATTTGGTGTTAGTTTCTGTCTAATTATATCAGGATCAATAATTTTAACTTTCAAATTATTATATCTTTCTTCAATAACTTTTTTTAATGAAATAGCAAATGTACTTTTGCCAGAAGCAGGTAATCCTGCTAAACAGATTAAAAAATTTTGGTTGATCAAGGATTAAATCAACTAATTAGCTTGAACATTTATGTTCTTAATTAAATCTCTTTTTTCTTGTCTTGAAAAAGACTTGATTTGTAATTCTCTTCTCATTGCTTCCTTTCTTGTCTGATAAATTTCAAAGTATTTTAATTCAATTAGTTTCTTTCCACGACAAAACCTGGCACCAGTCCCATTACGATGTTCCTTCCATCTCCTATATAGATTGTTAGTATATCCGGTATAAAATCTTTTTTTTCCATTTTTTGTCATGACTTCTAAAATATATACATAAAATACTGCCATATTGTATCCACTATGTGACAGATCAATGTTGTATTATTTATTTTTTTAGTTAATAATGAAAACTTTAGCTAAATTTTACCAGCTTGCGGTCAAATATATATATTACGATATCATAATTGATTAATTAAGTAAATAAAACTTATACTTTTAATAATAAACAATTATTTAA
>JBHLNL010000213.1:0-4293 GCA_048941605.1 Promethearchaeota archaeon
CATAATAATCCAAGAGAGCAAAATGACTTAAATATCAAAAAATCATTTAATTTTCCAGATTTATCTTCAATATTGACGTATGGTAAAGAGGTAGAAGCTAAAATAACCAGTTTAGTTAGAAATATCAATAAATTTTCAGAATTTTTTTCAACATTTAATTATCCTATAAGATTTTTAGCAACTAAAATTTTAGAAAGAGATGAAGAAATTGAAAAATTATTCAGACTTAATCAAGAAACAATTTATATAATTGATTTAGCTTCTGAGCATAGAAAAGAATTAGAAGCATTTCATGGGGAAGATATTAGTACTATCATTTCTTCTGAAATTTATACGAATATATATAAAATTATTGAAAAAGTTATTAGCGTTAAAGATCGTAGAGAAATAAAACGAGATTGGGCTGGAAAAATAGATCATATCACAACACATTCTTTTTGGGGTTATATTATATTAATTTTAATTCTTGTAGGGATCTACTTTTTTACTTTCCTAATTGGAGGGTTCTTAGGAGGAAAAATTGAAGATTTATTTGAATTATTAAGCAATATTGTCTATGGTATCTATGGTGAAAATGATTTAGCGGTTAAAATCTTTTGGGACGGTGGTTTAGGTGGAATTTTTGGAGCTTTAAGCGGTGTTTTGGTTTATGTCATTCCTTTTTTTTTAATCATTGAAATTTTACAGGATTCAGGTTATTTACCACGAGCAGCATATCTAATGGATAGGTTTATGCATTTTTTAGGTGTTCATGGAAAAACAATTATTCCTATGATTTTAGGATTTGGTTGTAATGTTCCTGCGTGTAGTGGCTGTAGAATCATGGAAACTCAACGAGAAAAAAAAATTTCAATTGCGTTAACTTCCATAATTCCATGTGCGGCTGTAATGACAGTAGTTTTAGGCTTAGTTGGCCGTTATGTCGGCATAACTTGGGTAATAATATTGTTTGGTATAAATTTCGTAGTTATAATGATTACTGGAAAAATATTAAATAAGATCCTTCCTGGAGAATGTACTGAATTAATTATGGAAGTGCATGAATATCGTGTTCCAAATTATTCTGTTATTTTAAAACAAACTTGGGTAAGAACAAAAGAATTTATTTTTAAAGCAATGCCTATTATCATTATAACTGGAGTTTTATTAGAGATATTATTTATGTTTCGATTATTAGATCCTATTAATTTTTTCTTATCACCAATTACAGTGTATTGGTTGGGCTTACCGGCTATTACAGGTATTTTCTTAATATATGGAATTCTTAGAAAAGAATTAACTTTAGTTCTTTTAGCTTTATTAGCAAATTCTATGGGTACTACACTTTTAGGATTACTTACACCATTCCAGATGATTATTTTCAGTTTAGTAACAATGCTTTACATCCCTTGCTTTGCAACAATAGTTTTAATTGCTAAAGAAACAAATTGGAAATATGCCCTGCAAATCGCAGCTCTTGAGATTGGAATTGCTTTATTAATAGGAGGAATACTTAATTGGGGCTTCACTTTTTTTACTAGCTTCTAAAATGATGACAAAACTGATAATTTATAGAGAAAAAAATCATCAGTTAATATTTGTAGAAAGATTTAAGGATTTCTTTTTGAAATATAAACGTGAGATTTATTAGAGCTATTAATACTTCATCTATAGTTAAAATTAATTAAAAAATTAATAGATTTCTAAGAAATCAATTCAATAAAAACTCAGAGGTGATTAAATATAAGCGAAAGAGAAAAAACAATTTTATATGTACAAACATCACATGACCCTGAACGCCAATATTCTCCATTGGTCTTAGCTCAGACGGCCAAAGCAATGGATATTAAACCCATCGTATATTATTTAGGTACAGGATTAAGGATTCTAAAGCCTGGTGAAGCTGAAAGAATAAAACTTGGTTCATTTCCAAGTGTAAAAGAAATGATAGATAAGACATTGGGAATGGGTATAGAGATTTTAGTATGTGAAGCTTCTAAAAGAATGTTAGGTTGGGAACAAGTTGATTTAATTCCAGGAGTTAAAATTGTTGGTGCTGCGACTTTAAATGATTTAGTATTGGAAGCAGATGCGACACAATGGTTTTAAAAAATGATTTTATTACTCACCATTAACTTTCAAAATCAAATATTTTCATTAAGTTTCCTATAAAGCTATATTAGATGATTTTCTACTTTTCATATAATTTCTATTTTATTCCAAAGGGTTTTAAATTTAGTTAAATAGTTAAATAAAGTTGGGAAGAAAAATTTTTTAAAATAATATTTGAACTAAGTTTAGATTTCGCCCTATAGTTAACTCAATTGAGTTAATCCTCTGCTTTTTTCTATTTTTGGTTCAAAAATCTTTTTCTTCCTTTTATAAACTAAATCTCAGGGTTATTTCATATTTATTCCAAATGACTTTTTATCATTAAATGAAATTTATAGTAGTAAAAGTATAATCATTAAAGAAATAAGAAAATGGGAACAATTAATAATACATATGAAATAAAAGTCAAACCAAAGAAGGTTTTTAAATATATTGAAGATATCTGGAAAATACAATATCATTTATCTCAGATTGGGATAAAATTGAATCTTGACATTATTTCAGAAAATACATTTGGAGTAGGTGCAACATATCATTGGTATGGAAATGTGCTTGGTACTAGCATAGATTCCATTGTATTGATTATAAAAAGAATTAACAATAAACAGATTGTTTGTCAATCATTATCAGGGTTTGAATTTAATGTATTTTTATATTTTGATGCAATAAATGATGTTACAGCGATCGATTTGACTCTAAATTATCTAGAACCATCTGATTGGTCTTATAACTCAACCAATTCATTATTTCATAATATGACACTAAAAAAATTAATAGATTTGATGTTTGAAACTATAAAGAATTCTTTAGAGTTTGAATAAAAAACTTTTGTTTAATTTAAATATAGAAAAAAATGATAATTTTCTAATTTTTTTTTAATGCTCCTAAATACCACGATGGTAAATATCCTTATTAGAAATTTCTTAAATCAAAAGCTAGGAAAATTATAAGTATTTCTTCTGATTAAAATTTCTTGGAAAAGAATCTTTTAACTATTTATTTCAGAATTGATTTTATTATTAAATTAATTTTTAAGTGTTGACTGTATATTTTAATAAATACATTATTATTTTTTTAGATTTACTCATTAATTTTAATGCAATCTTTTGGATGACGATCAATTGGATAAAGAGGAGACTCAAGTATATAAACTTGTCAAAGAATATTTAAAAAAGAAACCATTCTTCTCCATCCCAGATATAATAACCTATTTAATTTATAATTTAAGAAAGAATAAGAATATAAATAGAAATAGAATAGAAAATGTTTTAAAAACCCTAATTGAAAAGAATCTAATTATCCCTGGATCAAAATTGGTTAAAGAAAACATTCTCGAGAATTCTAAAAGGAGAGAAATATTTGAATATATATGTAGCAATCCTGGGTGTAATATAAATGATGTAATGAAAGCTCTACAAATTGGAAGCAACCAAGCTTTATGGCATTTAAAATTTTTGGAAATTTATCAATTTATAAGAGCTGTTAAATTTGATAACCAAAAGATATTTTTTAAGTTTCAGTTGAATGCCTATTATGATAAAATGTTTTATTACTTAAGAAATGAAAGTATTAAAAAGATATTATTATTGTTGAGATCTTCAAAAGAAGGTATAACTCCTACTAAAATCTCAAAACTCTTAAAAATGCATTATTATACTCTTAAGAAGTATTTAAAGATTTTATCTCGTTTAAAGTTATTAATTAAAGATTATGAAGAAAACTCTTATACCTTAAATCATAAAGGTTATGATAAAATCGTTAAACACTTAAATACTATATTAGATTAAGAAATTGGAAACGCTTCAAATTTCCTTCTTTTTTTAAATAACTTCTTATAAATAAATTTCGATTTCATTCCAAATTAGTTTTTAATAGATGTTGGTATGATATTTCTTGAAATATTGTTAAAATGCCATTATTAATTTAAATTATGGGGTGTTAAAATTAAGAGCTCGAGCATGTATAAAATGTAAAGAATATGTAGCTATTCATCCGAACAATCCAATAAATCAAACAATTGTCAATAAATTTGATGAATATCACAAAAGTCATCCCTTAATTACAATAGATTTACTAGAAGTCAAGGAAAAGTATGAAAAGTACAAGAAGATATACCCAGCTCTTAGACAGACTCGATGACTTGAACTGTATGAAGAACAGGGCCATCGACATCAGCAGCAGCGCGAGAATGGCCGAATCGAC
>JBHLNL010000057.1:0-18073 GCA_048941605.1 Promethearchaeota archaeon
TCACCAGGATCAATAAATACTTTAAAAATAACATCCAATATCTCATCTGATCCATTTCCAATAAACACAGAATTACGATTAGTTAATGTATCTTTATCCCGTAATAAGACATTTAAAATCTCTTTACGCAGTTCAAAAGCCGTAGGATCAGGATACAATCTAATATTTTCATTTATTGCTATCTTTATTTCATTTAATACTTCTGGTATTGGAGGAAATGGATTTTCATTAGTGTGTAGTTTTACCCAGTCAGCTTCTGTTGGCTGTTCACTGGTTTCATAAGCTGAATATTTTCTCAGATTTTCTCTTATCAATTTATTTAATTCCATTGTTTTATCCTTTTGTAATTTTATAGAATATGATTATTTCAACGAATTTCTCAATAAATTAATATTTAAATAATTATACAACAAAATTTATTCTTTATCTTTTAATTTCTTTTAATTTGTGAAAACTCAATTTTTAAATTTATTAAAACTATTTACTTTATAGCAAAAAAATCTTGAGCATTAAAAGACCTAACTAGAGATGATAAAGAATGACTAATTATGCTCTTATGTTCGAAGCGAGACCTGGAGGGGAAATTGTCCCAATTAAATGGAGTAAAGACAGTTTTATGCCAGAAACCTCGATTATAGTTTTAGATGAAGGAAGTGAATCGGTGTATTTATGGCATGGTGTTCAGCAAGGATTAGTTGCTCGAAGGACAGCTCTAAGACAAGCAGAATCACTCAAAGGGCATGGATACACAGTAGGCAAAAGTATTATAGGGCGAGATATTAAAAATATAATAGAAATAGATGCACGAAAAGTTGGAAAAGTTCCAGAAGATACAAAGATGAATGATAATCTAAAAGAAATCTTGGACAGAAAATTTACTGAGTTAGATAATAATATTGTTACTTTTCAGGAAGGTGTTGTAAAACCTGTTACAGTTGTTAAAACTGAACCAAAAGTAGAAGCAAAGCCTGCGCCGTCTCCTTCAGTTTCACCACCAGTTGAACCAATAAAAACACCAGTTGTCTCAAAACCAGTTTCACCTGTACAAGTTAAGGAAGCAGGTTCTGAATATGATTTAATTGAACCAATGCCTTCAATCAAAACTGAAACAAAAACTGCACCAGCAATAAAAGTTTCAGCTTCAGATTTAATAACTGATGCTAAAGTAGCTTTTGTATTTAGTGCTATACTAGAACACTATGATGATATTTGGATTTCAAAGAAACCAGATGGAAGTTTTTCAGTTGAACAAATGGATGGCCCCATCGCAACTTTCTCTATTAAAGGAAGCAAATTAAATTTTACTGCTAATAGTTTTTCAGGTGTAAATCCGGGAGTGAAGACTGCAATTCAGAAAAAATTCATTGAACTTAATAAACTTTTGGAATAAATCTGGAAAGCGAAAATGAATCGCATGCAATTTAGGGACCTAAAGTAAACTACAAAAAAAATTTATTGTTCTCTCAAAACTATTATAATTTTTTTATTCTTTTTTATTATTATTAAGATTTTGAAAGAGTCATTCATCTTAATTTTAAAAAAAGTGCAATGATAAATTATGAAATTCAGTAAATTATCAAATTTATTTTTGGAACTCGAGAGTACTACAAAAAGACTTGAGATGATAGATTTATTATCGAATTTTTTTATCAAAATAAAAGAAAGTAAAGATTTTGAAGACTTAGATAAAATTATCTACCTTTTACAAGGTCAATTAGCTCCTAATATCAAACAATTCCCCAAAATGGGATTAGCTGAAAAAATGATAATTGAAGCATTATCAATACACTCCGGAGTTGATGCGAAGAAAATTAAAGAAGTTCTAGTAAAAAAAGGGGATATTGGTGCTGCTGCTGAATTAATATTATCTAAAAAAAAGAAACAGAAGTCATTATTTGATTATAATGAAAATGATGAAAGTTCAATAATTTCTCTAAACATCTCTGAATTATACTCGGAACTAAAAAAAATAGCATTATCTGAAGGGGCTGGCTCGCATGATACAAAGCTTGGCATTTTGAGAGGTTTAATGAGAAAATGTTCTCCATTAGAAACTAAATATTTATTACGAATAATTACATCAACTTTAAGAGTCGGTGTTCAATCACCCACTATAATCGAAGGATTAGCTCTGGCTTTTACTGGAATAAAACAAAATAAGGATTTTATTGAAAGGGCTTACACATTACATCCAGATTTAGGTGAGATAGCTAAAATTTTAGCTGAAAAAGGTTTAGAAAATATCAAAGAAATTGATATAGAATATGGAACACCCATTCTCAGTATGTTAGCTTCAAGAGAGATTTATACTGAATTTATTAATAGATTAGGTTCACCATTTATTGCTGAATATAAATTAGATGGAGAAAGACTTCAAATTCATAAAAATGGAAATGATATAGTTTTATTTTCACGACGATTATTAGATATTTCAGAACAATATCCAGATGTTTGTCAAGTTATTCGAGAAAGTATAAAAACTGAAAATGTGATATTTGAAGGTGAAGTTGTAGCAATGGATCATTTTTATGAAAAAATGCTTCCTTTTCAAGTTTTAAGTCAAAGAAGAAGAAAATATGACATAAAGAATATTGTGAAGGAAGTTCCAGTATGTTTATTTGTTTTTGATCTTTTAAAATTTGGTAATGAGTCCTTTGTTGACAAATCTCTTCCAATAAGAAGGAAAAAACTTGAGGAAATTGTCGAAGAAAGAGATGAGTTAAAGTTAGTAGAATCTGTTTTGATAAATAATATTGATGATTTACTCGAATTCTTTAATACTGCTAGAAAGGAAGGAACAGAAGGAATAATGGCTAAATCAATTGATGCAGATTCAATATATCAAGCAGGAAATCGTGGTTATAAATGGCTTAAACTAAAAAGTTTGGAAGGAGGTAAACTTAAAGATACTATTGATGTAGTTCTAGTTGGTGCTTTTTATGGTAAAGGTCGAAGAACAGGAGTATATGGAACGTATATTGGTGCAGTTTATAACATTGAGAATGAAAATTATATTGCTTTTACTCGGTTCTTTTCTGGTTTAACTGACGAATTATCCGAATCTTTAACCAATGATATGGAAAAATATATTATTGAAAAAAAACCAAAAAATGTTATTTGTGAAGATAAACCTGATGTATGGTTAAGCCCAGAAGTAGTTATGGAAATTACAGGTGATGAAATAACAATAAGTGATAAATTTGCCACGTTAGGGTATTCTTTGAGATTTCCTGTCTTTTTAAGACTAAGACCTGAAAAAGGTCCAAAAGATATAACGACTATAGAAGAGATAAAAGAATTATATGAGACTCAGTAGAGTATAAAGCTATTTGTATATTTTTAATCCTTTCTCTTGTAAAATTTTAAGAGATTCTGGAATTTTTCTAAGGAATTTATTGAAATTCAAATTAAGGATTTTTAGTGAGGTTAAATTACTTAATGAGTGGGGAAGACTTTTTAAATTATTTCCCCATAAATTTAATTCTTCCAAGCAAGAAAGAGAATCTATCCAATCTGGAAGGGTTGTAAGATTATTCCAGCTCAAATCTAGCTTTTGAAGAGAATTCAAATTTTTAAATGCACCTGGCAAATTTATTAGTTTATTGTTCCTTAGAATTAATGTTTTTAAAGAACTTAGTGAACCAATCTCCTCAGGAATAGTTTTAATATTATTATCGTAAATATTTAATTCTTCAAGTGTTCTTAAATTACTTAGAATGGAGAAATCAATGGGAATATTATTCCCTCCTAAACCTAAAATTTTTAAAGAATGAAGATTTTTAATCCAATCTGGAAATAAACTGAACTTATTTAGCCCTAATTCTAGTCGTTTTAACGATTTAAGGCCTTCTATTGATTTTGGCAAATGAGTTAATTTATTTCCATGCAGATCTAGAATTTCTAGAGATTCTAGTTTATATATATCATCTGGAAGATATTGTAAATTATTATGTCTTAAATCTAACGCCTTTAACTTTTTCAACTTTCCAATAGAGCTCGGAATCTGATTAATTTTATTGTATTTTAAGAATAAAAATTCTAGTGAATTTAAGGAACCAATAGATTCAGGTAAATTTTTCAGGTTATTATTACTCATATCTAAATGTTCTAGAAATTCTAGATTGCCAATAGATTTCGGTAATTTTGCTATTCTGTTAACTTTTAAATCCAATCTTTTAACATAGCTAAGAGCTCCAATAAATTCAGGTAATTTTCTTAAAATATTCCATCCAAATACGTCAGTGCTAATTCCTGACAAATCTAATGAAGTTACTAAACCATTATTTACGTTAAAATTTATGTCCTTAAAATTAGTTTTGAAATGTTTGATGACAATATAATTCTTAAATATTTCTGAGAGTGTTTCATTTGTAAACTCAGAGATTCTTCTATTTTTGATTGAATCTTGAAGACTTTTATTGAACTCATAAAGATCAATTGAATTAATCTTATCTATTAAGTATGATTTAACCTTTTCATTATTTATCTTACCCAATGTAGTAGCTATGGTAATTAGGCAACTTATAGAAGTTTCATGTTGAAGTGCCCATTTCATAGGCTTAAATGCCTTCTCAATATAATGATCTTGAATAGCTTTTATAGCTGTATTCCTAACTTCTTCATGTGTATCAGAGATCAGGAGATTTTCAAATAGATGGAAAATTTCTTCATCTTTTGATCCAATTTTATTTAAAATTTCAATACTTTCAGTTCTTAAATCCACTTCGTCAGAGTTATTTATAAAAGCAATTAATTGGTTTATAGCAGATTGCTTTTCTAGATTTCCAGCTTTGATTTCTTTATAAATTTCACTTGGAGCTAATTTCATATAAATTTTATTTGTATTTATGTTAAAATCTCAGTATAAATGTGTAAATTTAATTAAAAATTTAAATTAATCCAGCAAGATCGATAATTTCATTAGCAATTTCTTTTGGTTTAGTTTCTTCAATAAAATGACCAAAACCTTGACAATAACTGATTTATCAGAAAAAACAAGTGCTCATAGAAATACTGTATCAACTCATTTAAGATCATTAGAAAGTGAGGGTTTAGTCTCCAAGAAAGAGATTTGCTCAGCAAATTTATACTTTAGTAAAAAGAGAGAATATTTAAGTAAAAACTTAGTTAATTCATTTTTATTTGCTCTATTGTCTGGATTAAAAAATAAATTGCCAAATAGAGAAAATATTTTTAAAGAAATCGGTCAGGAAATTCTTAAGAGATTTCAATTTCATATTGGCGATGCTTATATTGAAGAATTCAAGAAAACTAGAAAAGTAAAAGATCCAGTAGCTTAATTGAAATTATTTGAAAAATTTTATAATTCATATGATTTTTTCCAAGATGATATTAATATTTCAATACAAGAATTATCTCAAAATGATGCTATATTTCGGCTAAGTAATTGAGAATATCTAAAAAATACTGAAGAATCCATTTATTTCTTTTATATAGCCTGTGGCATTACTGAAGGGATATATTTAATTAATCTTAATAAAAAAAGTAAGGTGCAATGTTGAAAAACTTCATTTAGCAAAAGATAAAAATGATTCCTTTATTGATGTCTCTATAAAATTTATCTAATTTCTCAAACAATTCCTTCTATATTCAGTCTTTTAATCTTTTTTTTTATTAAATTTTTATAATTGTATCTTTCTTACTTTCAAATTCCCTCAAAAATGGTGGTATTTGTTCAAACTTATTGAAACTTAAATCTAGGATTTTCAAATTGGATAATAAACTTATAGATTCAGGGATTGTTTTAAGTTGATTACCCCATAGATTTAATTCCTCTAATGAAGCAAGTTCACATATCCACTCCGGAATAAAAGAAAGTTTATTCCAACTTATATTAAGTATCTTAAGGTTTTGTAAAGATTTTAAAGATTCTGGTAAATAGTCCAAATGATTATTTCGCAATACTAATATTTCTAATGAATTGAGATTGCCTAATGAATTTGGTAATTTATCAATTTTATTATCATATAAATCTAATACTTTTAATGATTGAAATGAAGAAATCCATTTAGGAAGCTTTTTTAGTTCATTTCCACTCATACCTAATCTTTCTAATGAAGTAAGAGATCTTATATTGGAAGGAACTTCTAAAAAATTATTCCATCCTAATTCTAATCCTGTAATTGAATTATTGAGTTCAAAATCAACTGAATTCAATTTATTTCCATGTAAATTTAAATTCTTAAGGAACTTAAGTGATTTTATTGATTTAGGGATCTCAGTTAGAATATTATTTCTTAAATTTAATATTTGAATTGAAGACATATTACCAAGAGAATCAGGAAGAGTTCTCAGCCTATTGGATTTTAAGTTTAATTCTTTTAACGATTGCAACTTATCAATAGAATCCGGAATTGTGATCAGTTTATTATAGCTTAAATCTAGAGAAATAATTGAATCTGAAATATTTGAGATTTCTGAAAGTTCTATTAAATTATTAAATCTTAGATCAAGTTTTTTTAAATTCTTTAAACTGTAAATTAAGTCTAAGAAATTTGATAAATAAATACCTTGAGGATCTACATTTGTAAGGTCTAATTGTGTGATAAAACCATACCTATCAAATTCATATTTTATGAATCCAAATTTCGCTTTTAATAATTTTATGAAATAATAGTTAATGAGTAATTCAGCTAGATCTTGGGTATTAAAACTTTCAATTCTTTTATTTTTGAAGATATTTTGTAAATTATATTTGTTCTCCAGATATGAAAAATACTTTAATTTATCAATCAAAATAGACTTAGATTTTTTACTATTAATTTTTGATAATGTTGAGATTATTGTAATTAAACATATTAATTCTTTTTCATGTTCAAGAGCCCATTTCATTGGTTTTAATGCTCTTTCCAAGAAATTTGTTTGTATTAACCAGGCTGCCATATTTCTTATAGATTTATCAGAATCAGAGATCAACAAATTCTCCAAAAGTTCAAATACTTTTTTCTCCTTTGCTTGGATTTTTTCCAAAATTTTAATGCTCTCTAACCTAGTTTCAGCATTATCAGTATTTTCAATTAAAGTAATTAGTAATTCCAGAGCTGAATTATAATCTAAATCTCTGTTCTTTAAATCCTGATAAATAGCTTTTGGAGTTAAGGGCATATGAATATTCTATATGAATCAAATCTTTCATTTCTTAAATTCTTTCTATTACCATCCCACCTAATCGAATGGGCCCTCCTGTAGCATTATAGACTTTCTCTGCTTTTCTTAATTTGGATTCGCTATGGGAATAAATTTTAAAAACTGTTTCTCCTTCTTTTATTTTAGCACCTTGCTTTTTAATTATTTCAACACCTGAGGTCTTAGAACTAGGGCATCCCGCTGTTTTAGCGATTTGATTAATGATTAAATTATTTACTTCGACAATATATCCTTCTTTAGGACTTATAAATTCCTTGACATGAGGACCTAATTTAATATCGTCTGGTGTAATCTCTGGATCACCTCCTTGAGCCTCAATAATTCTTTTCAATTTTTCATAGGCTTTACCAGAACGTAATATATCTTTTGCCATACTTTGACCCATTCCTTTTTGAGCTTTTCCACTCATCTCAAGAAGCATTCCCGCTAAATCAGTGGATTTTTCGATTAAAGAATTAGGACCATTAGAATAATTACGTAATAATCTAAGTGCTTCTTTAGCTTCTAAAGCAGGACCTACAGCATGACCAATAGGTTGATGAGCTAGTGTAAGTGCACATTCAGCCTCAATTCCTACATTTGCAGCAATTTCTTTAAATAAATAAGCAAATTGCTTTCCTTTTATAGGTGTCGCAAATTTTGTACCTTCGCCTACTGGTATGTCAAGTACAAGTTTTTTTACTCCTAAAGAAAGTTTTTTTGTTAGGATAGAAGGAATCATAAGACCTATAGGATCCATATGTAAAGGACGCTCAATTTCTATTAAGATATTGTCTGCTGGTGCAGTTTCAAGAGCCCCACCCCAAATTATGCATGCATTTTGTTCGGCTACTATTTTATTTAATTCTTCTGGAGTAAAAGCAACAGGAGCTAGAACTTCCATAGAATCTGCTGTACCTGAAGGGGATGTTATAGCTCTTGTTGAAGATTTTGGAATAGTTAAACCAGCAGCAGCAACAATTGGCACAATTATTAAAGAAACTTTGTTCCCAGGAACTCCGCCTGTTGAATGCTTATCATAAACATCCATTCCAAAGTAAAAAATCTCTCCACTACGAGTTTCTGATAGAGTTAAAGCTGTCATTTCCTCATTATCCATCCCATTAATTGATACCCCTGTGATAAATGCTGCCAAATCTATTCTTGATAGAGACCCAGAAACTGCATCTGAGATAATACCGTTTATTTCTTCACTGGATAATTTTAATCCCTTTATCTTTTTTTGGATAAATTTAAACGAATCCGGGGGATCTGCGGGTTTTACTGAAACTATTGTTTCGCTTTCTAATTCTTTTTTTTCTCTTAATAAATTACGAAAAACTCCAATTTCTCCGGGTTCAACGATAGTACCTAAGTAATCGATCTGAATAATTGCTACCCAATATTTTTCTTCAAGAGATTTGGATTTTATATTTTTTACAAAGACACGTTCTCCTGCCTTTTGCCCTAATTCTTGAGCGTCATTAATATTGAGAACAATATCCTTAGCATTCCCGGTTTCAAAATTAATTTCTTTAACTTTTAATTTCATGCATTTTTCACTTTTTTTATTTTAAGATAGAGAAATGTAAAATTATTAAGTTTTATAATTTTATCGATAAGGGGAACTCTTTAATTTCACCTATTTGATTCTGGTCTGGATCTTTAAATGTTGTTTTTACTTTAATAGTATAATCTCCAGCTTCTATAGGTTTAATATTAATTTCCCATTTCATATTTTCATTTGGTCTTAGTGAATAAATTTGTTTTTTCAATGTACCTCTCATTACTTTAAGATTTTCTGGAAACTCTACTTCAATATTAAGGTCTAGGGCATCTCCCTCGCTTTTGTTTTCAATAAGGATTTCTAAAGGAAAACTTTGACCAATAAGGGGAGGTCTTAGATTCTTCATGGAAACATCCAATGTTGGAGGAGGAGAAATTAGTTTTGGGTAGATTATTTCCGAAAATTCGTAGAAAAATTTTAATTTCCCATCTAGTTCGGAAGTTAGTATAACAGGTCCAATAAAAGGTTTTTCCATTTGGAAATGCGGTTTAATTGTTAAGTTAATTTGGTAATTTTGACCCGGTTTTATATTAATAGGTAATTCTGGCTTTTTATGAAATGTGAAATTATCTGATAATTGTACACTAATTTTTGATATTTTTAATTGATCAATCGAATAATTATAAAATCCATTTTTTCTAATATCTAAGAGAGGTTCTGTATTAATATCCATTATTAAATATATAGCATCATTGGTTGTATAGATATTTTTATCCAAAGTTAATTTAGTATCTAAAGAAACTATAGTTTTTGCTATTACTAAAGCTTGTTTTGCAAGATTTATTTCCCCTTCAAGAAATTTAAATTTTTCAAAATCGTTTTGAATTTTTTTTACGTAATTCTCTTTTTTATCCTTAGTGGCAACAGTTAAATCCTTTATTAACTTGATTAAATCATTTTCTTTAAAATAAGTGTCATCCACGAAATTTTTAAATTTCTTTACCAAGCTTAAACCCTCTTCTTGTCTTCCCTCTACAAACAAACAAAGGTACGACAGTCCTGAAAAATTTATGAAAAGATAATTACGGTCTGAAATATTCTTTAGATTTGGTATATAGTCAAATGCGGCTTTATAGAATTCATAAGCATCTAAGAAATTATTACTTAGAAGAGACGCATTACCAGCATTCCTTAAAAACTGTAAGCCAATTATTAATTTATCTTCATTTATGGCACATTTCGCAGCATTAAAAAAACAATCTTTTGCCAGTTCATAATTTCCTAATTTTAAGATTTCGTTTCCAATAGTATTGAATAATTTTGCCGCTCTTTTATATTGCATTGCTTTAGAAAGTTGTTCCGCTTTCTTCAATTGCTTATCAATATTTTTCCCCATCTTATAGTCACATCAATCAAAAATAATACTAAATTAAAAAATTAATTGTAAAATAAAAAGTTAAAATAAAGATTTAAAATTTGTAAATAAATTTGGTTATATTTTAAAAAGATAATAAATTATTTCCGATACCTTTGCGAGGTATGTCTCCTTTCAACTAAGATTTATTTGAAAAGGTCATTCTACTCGGTTATTTTTTAGAACTTTTAGATTCTTTTTCTTCCTTTTTAGAAGTATTTGAATCTTTCAACGGATTGCTGCCTAAATTCTTGATAATCTCTGAAATCCGGGTGGCTTCTTCTTGAAACCTTTGTCCTTCAGCGGCGCTACAATGAAACATCTGAATTCTTTCAGGTGACAGTCCAACTGTTTTTAATATTTCTTTTGCATATGTAGCATTCCTTTCAGCAACCAAATTTCCGGTTTCATAATCACATTCCCCTTGGTATCATGCTCCTATGACAATTCCATCAGCACCTTTACCTATTGCACGCATCATTAATGATGGTGTTACACGTCCACTACAATTAATTCTAACAGGTCTTAATGTAGCAGGATATTGAGCCCGAATTGTTCCAGCCATATCACCTGCTCCATAACCTCATTTCCAACAAAGGAATGCCAAAATCTTTATATCTCCATCTGAATTTTTTGTCATTAAATTCACCTCTTTATATTTCCTCCAAGATTGCATCAATTTGTTTTTCATATTGAGGTTCTCTATAATATCTAAGTGTTATTGCTTCTGAAGGGCAATTAGCCAAACAAGTCCCGCATCCTCTACATAATATTTCATTTACTTCAGCACCATCGTCTAATAGAGTAATAGCGTTATATGGGCAATTTAATTCACATAATCCACATTTTGCACATCGTTCCTTGTCAACTGAAGCACGTATCAGCAGAATACGATATTTATCTTTAACCATAAGTCTGGCAAGTGCTGACGCTGCTGCTCGTCCTTGTGCAATTGATTCTACAATTGATTTTGGACCTTGACTTACTCCAGCTAGACTTATTCCTGGTATTTTGGTTTCAATAGGATTTAACCTTGCATGAAATTCCTTGAAAAATCCATCTTGGCTTAACTCAAGCTTTAATATTTTTTGAATGCTATCAACACCTTTGGCTGGTACCATTGCAGCAGAGAGTATAACTAAATCATATTCTAGTTCTTTTAAACCAGTCGATCCTAGTGTATTTTGCATAACAATTTTTAGATTATGAGTGTCTGGATCCTCCTTTATTCTACTTATGTTTGTTCTAATATATTTTATACCCTCCTTCCTTGAGAGTGTGAAATACTCTTCATAATCCTTCCCAGCAGCTCGCATATCCATGTAAGCAACAGTAATATCAGCCTCTGGAGAGTGTTGTTTGATTAATTTACTATTTTTTATTGAAATCATACAACATACACCAGAGCTACAATAAGTATTCATATTTAAATCTCTAGAACCAACGCATTGAATGAATAATATTTTTTTTGGTTCTTTCCCATCCGAAGGCCTTACTAAATGTCCTATTGTTGGTCCGTTTGGGGCTAGCATTCGTTCAAGCTTCAATTGCGTAATTACATTTGGATATTTATTATAACCTAAATATCCAATAGGTGGTTCAAATTCATCCCAACCAGTGGCAACTACAATCGAGCCTACCTTTATTTCAACGATTTCGTCTTTTTGGTCAAAGTCAATTGCGTCTACTTCACATGCACCTTTACACAATTCACATTTAATGCATCTTTCCATGTCGATTTGGGCTAAGGAAGGAACTGCTTGAGCAAATGCGACATATATTGCTCTTCTCGAATCCATCCCCTCATTGAATTCATTATACCCATAGGCAGGACAAACTTCAAAACAAGCACCACACCCATTACAATCATTATTTACATATCGTGCTCTTTTTCTTATTTTTACAGTAAAGTTTCCTACAAATCCTGATACTTCTTCAACATAGCTATAAGTATATAAATTGAGTCCAGGAGTTCTCGCAGCTTGCAACATTACGGGTCCCAATATTCATATACTACAGTCATCTGTAGGAAAAGTACGATCTAGTTTAGCCATTTTGCCTCCAATAGTGGGGCTTTTTTCAACTAAATAAACTTCAAAACCTTCTTCAGCAAGATCGATTCCTGCCGATAAACCTGCTACGCCACCACCTATAATTAAAGCTTTTTTTGTTATATCAACTTCCTTAATTAAAATTTTTTCTAGAACTGAGGCTCTTGCTACTGCTGATCGTATTATATCTTCTGCAACTTTTTGAGCACCTACTTTGTCTTTTTTATGTACAAAACTGGAGTGTTCACGGATATTAGCGAATTCTAAATAAGATGAATCAACACCCATTGATTCCAAGACGCTTTTAAAAACTGGTTCATGGGTTTTGGGTGTACAAGAACCTACAACCAATCTATTTGCATTACTCTCAAGCATCTTTTCTTTTATGAATTCTGCCCCCGGTTCAGTTCATAGACTTATATAATCTAATGATTCTACAACATTCGGTAAAGTTTTTGAGAATTCTACTAAAGCATGAGTATCGATTATTTCAGCGATGTTTAAGCCTCATTGGCATATAAACACAGCAATCCTTGGTGTTTCTTCGTCATATTGAATTGTTTTTTCTTTAGTCTCTACCATTGCATATTCCCTTTTTATAATCTCTTTTTAATTTCCTCCAACTTAGTTATTGTAATATAAATACAGATCTAAATGGTTCAAGCTAATTAAATAAATTTAAATTGTTTTAATAAAATGTTTCTTATAGTTAAAAATTATTTTAATTATAAATTGATTTTATTTGAAATTAATAGGTGGGATATATGATATTTCAATTGCCTTCGATAGAGGAAATGATGCCTTTTATAATTGCCATTATATTAATAGTTGCAGATATTTTTATATTAAAAATTGGCTTAGCTATTACCAAGGCCGAAAATAAAACAAATTTTAAATGGGTTGCTGGGAGTTTTGGTATTCAATTCGGTTTGATCTTTTTCATTAGCCTACCTATGCTTCTATCGGGTTTTATGGGCGCTTATCAAAGTGAGGGACCGTCTCCCGCTATAATTGCTCTTACAATAATATTCTCTGCATTTATTGACTTACATATTATAAACGTTCTTCATAAGATTGGCATGAAACGGTCTCTTATTATAGTAATTTTAATATTAGGTCCTTTAAGTTATGCTATGTATCTAATTAATTCAAATATCGGTATGCTTATATTTTAAGAGTCAAAATCTTCCTAAAGAGCTATTTCTTTATTAATATTTTTGCTCATATCGATAATTTCATCTCGAGCAGCTTTCCCAAACTCTTCTGGACTATATTTTTTAGTTCTATTGTAAGCATAAATAATATTCCTTGAAGAATTTACAATACTGCCTAATCCATTTTCATAAAAGCCATGTTTTATATCTTTTGCCAGAGCTCCTTGAGCACCATAGCCAGGGATTAAAATAAAAGAGTTTTTTATAATATCTCGAACTTTTTTTAATTCTTGAGGATAAGTTGCTCCAACTACAGCACCAATGTTAGTAAAGTTGGAAAATTTTGGTAGATTTTTGCCCCAATCGTTTATTAATTCTGCCATTTGAATATAATTTCTTTTTAAAACCTTCTTTTCTACTTCATATTTAACAATATCATTAGAAATACCTTCTAATTTCAAGCTAAATAAATCCTGAAATTCTGAACTACTAGGATTTGATGTTTTTGTTAGTACAAAGACCCCTCTTTCTTTGTGTTCTAAAAAAGGTTTAACTCCGTCAAATCCTAAGTACGCATTAATAGTACAAGCATCCGCATTGAATTTTTTAAATATAGAATAAGCATAGGCTTCAGACGTACTTCCAATATCATTTCGTTTCGCATCTAAAATTACTAATAAATCTTTCTTATGCGCATATTTTATTGTTTCTTTTAAAGCATCTAGAGCGTCATATTTCTCATAAAAAGCTATTTGGGGTTTAATTACAGGAATTAAATCATAAGTATTTTCAATTAATATTTTATTAAATTCAATAATGATTTTATTGGGTTCTTTTAATTCTTTGATTAAATATTGGGGTATCTCACCTTCATGATCCATACGTGGATCGAGTCCCATACAAACAACACTATTTTTTTCTCTAATTAAATGAATTAAATCCTCGATAAAATTCATGGTGGTAAAGAATAATGTTTATGATTTATTTAAATAATAATGGCAATATACTTAATAGTTATTGGAAGTAAATATCTAAATTTTAGAAAATTTTGTTGATAAAATGTTATTGTAAATGTTTATTAATTTATAATAATGAAGGGGCATATCTTATATTTTTTTTTATAGAGAAATGGGATATTTGTTCACTTTTAATTATAAAAGCTTTCAATTTTTAATTTATAGAAAGAAATAGTAATATTTTTAGATAGAAAAGCATAAGGAGAAATGAGGTAAAGAAAATTATGATTAGAAGTATAAATCCTGCCACCCTTGAATTAAATGGAGAAGTTAAAGAAACTGATTTAGAAAACATTAACGAAATTTTTGAAAATTCAAGAAAAACTCAAAAAATATGGGCAAAATTACCATTAAAAATCAGAGCGGAAAAAATAATTAAAGTTAATGAAGTGATTTCTAAGCAATTTGATGAAATTTCATTATTAATTTCAAGAGAAGTAGGAAAACCTCCTTCAGAGGCTTTCATTAATGAAGTATATGGAGTAATAGATTCAACATTTCATTATTATATTTCAGTAGAAGAAATTTTGGGAAAAGAAGAAGAAATTCCTTTAGGATTTTATGAGTCATTGAATAAGAGAAGTATTTTATTGTATAAACCTCTCGGTGTTATATGTGTTATTGGTCCCTATAATTATCCTTTTGCTATACCTTTTCAACAAATAGTTCAAAGCCTTATGGCTGGTAATAGCGTAATCTTTAAACCCTCATCAGATACAGTTTTAATTGGGCAAAAGATTCAGGAAATTTTTGATAATATTGATATACCTGAAAATCTTGTTCAAACTGTCTTTGGAAATGGTTCTAAAATAGGAAATTCTTTAATTGACAATGCAGATAAAATTATTTTCACGGGGAGCACCTCAACTGGAAAAAAAATAATGCAACGAGCGGCACAAACTTTAACGGAGGTTACTCTTGAACTTGGAGGTAAATCTGCAATGATTGTGTTTCCAGATGCAGATATTGAGAGAGCTGTTTTAGCAGCAAGATGGGGTGTATTCACCAATTCTGGTCAAGTCTGTGCTTCAGTAAAAAGATTATATCTTCATTCAGATATCTATGATACCTTTTTAATTAAACTAGTCCAATTAACAAAAGAATTAAAACAAGGAATTCCGACAGAACCAAACATAGATATTGGTGCAGTAGTAAATGAAGAACAATTAAACTTTATAGATAAAATGGTTAAAACAGGTATAAACGAAGGTGCCAGAATTTTAATAGGTGGTCAAAGAAATCCTAATTTCAGGGGTTATTTCTATGAACCAACGATTTTAGCTGATGTTACTAATGATATGAAAGTAGTGCAAGAAGAAATATTTGGACCTGTTTTAGTTGTATTAAAATTCACTAATGAGAATGAAGTTATCGACATGGTTAATAACAATCAATATGGCCTGACATCTTCTGTATGGACAAAAAATGTAGAATTTGGTAAAAAAATAGCTGAAGAAATAGATACAGGTACAGTAATGATAAATGAAGTCGTTTATACTTTTGCTCTTTCACCCACACCCTGGGGAGGTACAAAGAACTCCGGAATTGGAAGATCTCACGGAAAGTTAGGATTTTTTGAAGTTGTAAGGCCTCTTCATATCAATTTTGATCAATCTGAAGGTCCAGACTTATGGTGGATACCATATGATAGAGAATATCAAAGGATTGTTGAAAATTTTAAAATTATTGCTAAAAGTCTAGTATTTTAAAATTCAAAATCCAAATTTAGACCCTTAGTGAGCCACGGAACGCCCTAGCACTATAGAAAGAGGGTGCACTATTATGATACACGAATACATGGCCATAGCGACGATCAGCAAAGATGGCACCACCGAGTTTTCTAATATCAGAAGGTGTTTTCACCCAGCTCGATGTCTTCGTATCAAAATTTCCAAATTTCTGCAACTCTCGATATTGTTCTTCCGATAAAAGCTCAATGCCCATGGCAGCTGCCATATCAATAGCATTACCTTTTGGATGCACTCCTTTTTTTTCCCTCGCCTCCTGCCCTTCACGATCGTAACAAACATTTCTGCGGCCTTTAGGACTTTCCCCTGAACAATCATAAAAAATATATTCACCCGTCTTTTTATCGTGACCAACAACATCCGGTTCACCGTCAGTTCTTTCCATTTCATTAAGTGACCATAGTTTTTCAGTATTAGCTTCCAACTTTGCTTGTATTTTAGCCCATTCAAGACTTTTATGGCGGTTCATGTTTTTCTCAAAACGGGCTTTCAATACTCTGAGTAATTCTTCACATTTTTCTGGTGACAACTCTTTTTTGAATGCTGTAATTGATGGCATATGCATAATCAATAAAATTAAATTTCTTATATAATAAGTGATATCAAAAATAAAATATTTATTGCTCAAATTTATTATCGCTGAACTCATCAATTATATTATAGATTTCTTCAATAACTTCATCAAAGTTTACTGTTTTTTGTTCCTCTGAGACCATATTTCTAATAGTAACAGTCCTTTCTGCTAATTCTTCAGGCCCTATGATTAAAACTATAAGAATTCCCAATTCATTAGCTTTACTTATCTGATTTTTAAGGTTTTTAAATCGATAATCTATGATACATGGAAAATCTTCATCTCGAATAATCCTAGCTAGTTCAAAAGCATATGTTGACATATCCTCATTTACCGATGCGATGTATATTGTATCACTATAATCTTTCTCTTTAATTTCATCTGGAATCAAATTGTATGTGTTTAAAAATAGAGAAAGAGTGTAAATTCCCATGCCAAATCCCGTACCTGTTACTTTTTCTTCTGAAAATATCGATATTAAATCATCGTATCGCCCTCCTCCGAAAATGCTTCTTATATTTTCTTTTCCAGTGTCAAATACCTCATAAATAATTCCTGTGTAATAATCAAGTCCTCTTACAGTTCCAGAAGAGAATGTACAATAATTATTAATATCCACTTCCGTTATTAACTGTTCAAATTTTTTCAATTCAAGATATCCTTCAGATTCATAGAATTCTTTAGGGATATTTTCAAATTTCATTAATAATTCATTAATGTTTCTACTATCTTTTAATTTTAATATACATTGAATGATAAATTCATCTTGAAATGTATTAACTACATATTTTTCAAATTCATTACTATCAAGTTTGTCAGATTTATCTAATACATTAAAAACTAGAGGGATTTTATCTTCACTTATATCAAGGATAAATTTACAAATTGAATCCATAAATCGTCGACTATTATAAAAAATTTGGAATTGCTCAACAGTAGCTCCAAATTCAGTAAAAATATCAACAATTATATTAAATATCTCAAGATCAGCATAGAGACTCTCTTCTCCTAAAATATCTACATTAGGTTGAATAAAAGCACGGCGACGACCTCTTTGTGGTCTTTCATATCGAAAACATGTTGGTACACAATACCATCGAATAGGTTTCTTGAGTTCCTGACTTTTCTTTGCAACCATACGAGCTAAGGAAGGTGTAAGTTCTGGGATTAATATAAGCCTTTCTCCTTCCTTTTTTTCTACAATAAATGATTGTTCGTTGACTAATTCATCAGAAGATTTAGCAGCGAAAATTTCAATAGGTTCTAATTGTGGAGTAAGGTATTCTTCATAACCATATCTTTCTACAACATCTCTTATTGTTTCAATTATCCAATTAACTTCACGTAAATCTGGAGGATAATAATCATCCATCCCTCTTAGTGGCTCTTTCGAAAACTTCTTTGACATCAAATCACTGAAAATTTTTATTCAAATTAAATCTTAAAAAGAAGGTTAACAAATA
>JBHLNL010000058.1:0-17999 GCA_048941605.1 Promethearchaeota archaeon
CCATAAAAAAACATAAAGAAAGAAGTTAGGAAAGAAGAAAGTAATTAAATTCATTGAATAGGCTTTTTTAAAGTTATTATAAATAATAATCGGAATAAATGATGTTAATATCCATATTAAATAAATAAAAAATAGACCCGGCCAAATATTAAATAAAATATAGTTAGCTAAGAATTGTATTATTGCTTTTTGTTCAATTGCTATTCCTAAATCATAATTAAGATTAACTTGATATCCAAAATAAAATACGACTAAATTTAATATTAGTGTTTGAATTGTAAAGAGAATAAGTCTATTTCTTAAAACATCAATAGTTTTCATTTATAATTATCTAAATATTTCAAGGAATTAAACTCTTATAAATAAACTCTGATTTTAAAATAGATCTATATAAAAAAAATGAAATTAATTTTAAAGGTGTTTTTCTCCCATATTATTTTTTATTCTTTTCTTTGAAATCAATATTATTGTTATTCCTATTAATGAAGCTATAGTTATGATCTCTATTTGATATCCTGGAATTGCAGGTTCTTCTTCCAATATACTGAAATAAGCAGTAAACACAGGATCATGCTTTAAAACACCACCTTGACCTTCACCATAATCCGGATAACAAGTAATAAAAAAGGCAGCAGTTTCATTTGGTGCAAAATCATCCCATACATCTTCAAAAGGAATTCCGTTTACAAATCTATTTGTTTGATTAATAGCATAACAACATATTAACCTTCCAAACTCTCCTACTAAAGGAAGCATTCCAGAAACAAACTCAATGAACTCATTATCAGCATTAACATCTAAACATTCATAAAGAACGTCCCTATCACCCATATCTGTACCATTTTCATGAGTTAAGTGGTAAGTAGGTTTTTGACTAAATTTAAAATCAAATGCGTGAGCCCCTCCTAAAGTGGTTTCAACTGTAGTTAATCCTGTTTTATGAACAGTGGCATTTATTTCTCCTACTGCATGATCTGTTAATGACCAATCTTGTTCTGCCCAGATAAATGACCATGTGCCTAAGCACATTGCCCAGTATTCTGGTAAATAGCCCTCTTCTCCTGATTCAACATTTACCCATGGAGCTGTCTGATTTTCTCTTGCCTTTAAAGTCCCTAGTTTGCCAGTTTCATAATTTTGAGATAGAGTTGCTACTCCTAATTCTGTATCAATATCTAGAGTATATTCATAGCAGACATATGTTTGATTACCAATAACTTGTGATCCCTCAACATAGGTTCCCGGATCAGAATAATTAAATCCCCATTCAAATCCGAATCCTAAAGCAGTATGATTTATGCTTGGGACATAAAAAACAATATCAGTATAATTATAACCCCACGTATAGCTTACTACTGATCCACTTACAGAACGGCCTAATGGTGTTGCTTTTGTTTGGGGGTTAGACTTAATTCCTACTGTTTCTCTAAGTTCTGTATTATTTGATCCCATATAGAAGAAAGGAGTGATCTCTTCACCGTCCTCATAAGCATCTGTATTATTTAAATCAGCAAATCCAAACCAAGCACAATGCATTGAAGCAATATAAATTTCAGACCCATTTAAATAAGCATGTTGCCACCACATTTGCGCTGGAGTAGTATAGATAACATTTTTGCCATCCTCTTCCAGTTTTTTATCGAGAAAAGCTAACATGCCCATTTCAAAGTTCCCCTCTTTTATCCACTTTACATTCCACTTATTATCTTGCCATGATACCTCAGGTCTTACTTCTGGATGATCCCAGTGAGAGTTATTATAAATATCTTCATCCCAAAAATTTTCATCGAATGTATGTCCGTTAAAGGCATCTTGTGGACTCGGGGGACCTCCTTGTGCCTTAGCATTAAATGTAAACAGACTGAAAACAAGAATAAATCCATAAGCTAAAGTTATAATTTTACTTATTTGATGAGATTTCAATTTTATCCTTCTCTCTTTTTATTTATGAATTATAGTTAAAATAAAAAGTAAAAATTGCTGTATTTAAATCTATTCTAATTTCAAAAATGCCCAAAACAGTAAAATTTTTAATATTTGCTATCTTAATTTACGTACAGTGGAAGACTCGTATTCTTATTTTTTATACATAGCATATTATAAACATTATAGAGGATGTTTTCTCCCATGAATTATGCTTCTTCTTTATTATTAGTTTATGAAAGTATTATTTTGGAGGTATTTAGCTTATGAGCTATACTTTTTCAAGAACAAAAATGATTGAAAAAATTAAATTTGGACTTTTAAGCCCTGATGAAATACGCAAAATGTCAGCAGCTCGTATAATCACTGCTGATACATATGATGAGGATGGTCTTCCGATTCCAAGCGGGCTTATGGATCAAAGACTAGGCACTATCGAACCTGGGCAACGTTGCCAAACATGTGGAAATCTTGTAAGCAATTGTATGGGTCATTTTGGCCATATTGAATTAGCTAGACCGGTTATTCATGTTGGATATGCAAAAAAAGTCTTAAAAGTTTTACGGAGCATTTGTCCTGAATGTTCACGTTTAATGCTCACCGAGGAAGAAAAAGAGAAATTTAGAGTAGATCAAATAAAGCATCGGAAAATCTTCTTTGAGGGTGATGAAGATGCTGCTAAAATTGTTTTTAAGAGGGCAAGAAAAACTAAAACCTGTCCTTATTGTGAAGCAAAGAAAAAAAAGATAATAATTGAAAAACCAACAACTTTTTATGAAGAGGAAGAAGGAAAAGGATCGCGGAGAATAACTCCCATCGAGATTTTAGAACGTTTAAAAAAGATGAGCGATGTAGATCTACGAATACTTGGGATTTCTCCTGAAAACGCTCGTCTTGAATGGGTGGTTTTTACAGTATTACCAATTCCCCCTGTATGTGCAAGACCATCAATAACACTAGATAGCGGTATTCGTTCCGAAGATGATTTAACACATAAATTGGTTGATGTTATCCGAATTAACCAAAGATTAAGGGAAAATATAGATGCTGGCGCACCTCATTTAATAGTGGAAGACTTATGGGAATTATTGCAATATCATATTACGACCTATTTTGATAATCAAGTATCTGGTATCCCCCCTGCTAGGCATCGGTCTGGTAGAGCCCTTAGAACATTAACTCAAAGGTTAAAAGGGAAAGAAGGTAGATTCAGAAGTAATTTAAGTGGTAAAAGAGTTGATTTTTCTGCACGCAGTGTAATATCTCCAAATCCTTATATTAGTATTAATGATGTAGGGGTTCCAATAGAAATAGCGAAAATATTGACTATACCGACTAATGTTAATGATTGGAATATTGAAGAAATGAAACAAATGGTGTTGAATGGACCATTTAAACACCCCGGTGCTAATTATATTATAAGGAATGATCGAAGAAGAATAGATCTTCGGTATGTGAAAAATCGAAAAATAATTGCCGATATGCTCACTCCAGGCTTTACTATCGAGCGGCATCTAAATGACGGAGACTTAGTTTTATTTAATCGTCAACCTTCTCTTCATAGAATGTCAATAATGGCTCATGAAGTGAAAATCATGAAGGGAAGAACTTTTCGGTTAAATTTAACTGTATGCCCGCCATATAACGCTGATTTTGATGGAGATGAAATGAATCTGCATGTGCCTCAAAGCGAAGAAGCTCGTACAGAAGCGGAACTACTTCTTAAAGTTCAAGAGCATATATTATCTCCTAGATTTGGTGGTCCGATTTTAGGAGGTATACAAGATTTTATTTCTAGTGTATTTCAATTTACTAGTAAAGATTCATTATATACCAAAAAGGATACATTAAAATTATTATATATAGGAGATGTTTATAAGAATAATCCCAAATTTAGTTTAGATAACCTTATTCCAGTGACTACAGACCCTGAACCAATGTATTCTGGAAAAGATATCTTTAGTACATTATTTCCAGCTGATCTTAACATTAAAGTAAAATCAAAATTTTGTAAGAAATGTGAAGTATGTGAGGAAGAGAATTGTACTTATGACGCATATGTTGTGATTAAGAATGGACATTTAATAACAGGGACTATTGATGAGAATTCTTTTGGCGCTATGCAATCAAATAGTATATTACAACGAATTATTAAAGATCATGGGAATGCACTAGGAAGACAATTTTTAGATAGTGCAACAAAGATGCTTTTATATGTCATTCGACAAAATGGAATGACAATGGGTTTAGATGAGGTTTATGTTTACGGACATGCATATGAAGCTATTCAAAAAATATTAGAAGAAGCAAATGCTGAATCTCAAAAGTTAATAGATGCGTTTTATAATAATGATACAAAAATCCTTAAACGAGCTCCTGGGCGTTCTATGAGAGAAACATTAGAATTAAGAATCAGACAAGTCTTAGCAGAAGCTAGAAATAAAGGAAATGAAACTGCAGCGGAATTCATTGGAGATGAAGCTCATTCTGTTATTATGACTAAATCTGGTGCCCGAGGAAATATACTAAATTTAGGTCAGATGTCTGCGCTTGTTGGACAACAAGCAATTAGAGGGGAACGAATTAATCGTGGATATAGTATGAGAACATTACCTCATTTTAAAATTAATGATCTTTCACCAAAATCAAGAGGATTTGTATCTTCTTCCTATAGAAATGGTTTAAAACCAGAAGAATTTTTCTTTCATGCAATGGGTGGAAGAGAAGGATTAGTTGATACCGCAGTTAGAACTTCTACTTCAGGATATATGCAACGGAGATTAGTAAATGCCTTACAGGATATGGTGGTTGAAAATGACGGCACTGTCAGGAATTCAGATAAAAATATAATTCAATTCCGCTTTGGAGACGATGGAATTGATGCAATGCACACCGATCATGGTGCTGCAGTGAATTTAGATGTTTTATTATTAAAAGCTAAAGCATTGAATGTTGATGAAGTACGTGAAGCAATTAAAAAAAATTCCACAACCAAGAAAGATATAACAAAAAAAGTTGTTACTGAGGAAAAACCTGTAGAAAAAGCTAAACCTAAAGCAAAACCAGTGAAACAAGAACTTGATGAAGATACACTAAAACAACAATTTGAGGCGGAAACAGGAAAAAATGCTATCTGGCGAGGTAAGGATACAAAAGCTTACTTAGAATGGAAAGAAGAAAAATTAAGTAAAAATTAAGCTTACAAAATAAAGAGAGATAATTATGGTAAAAATAACTCGACAATTTTTGGATGAGCAACTAGATAATTTAAAAGAAGATGGAATACCCGAAGATTTAATAGAAAGAATAAAACAAAAAGTAATACATGAAGATTTAGAAAAGGAACAATTAGAATACCTTTTAAATAAAATATTTATTAATTTTAATAATGCTGTTGTCGAAACTTCAGAACCAGTAGGTACAGTAGCAGCACAATCAATTGGTGAACCAGGAACTCAAATGACCTTACGAACATTTCATTATGCGGGGGTTGAAGAGTTTTCCGTCACACAAGGACTCCCCCGGCTTATAGAAATTGTTGATGCGCGTCGTTTTCCAAGTACACCACAAATGTCAGTGTATCTTGAAAAACCTTACTCAGAATCTGAAGATAAAGCAATTGACGTACATAATAGAATTGAGCAAATACGAATAGAGCAAATTACACATGACGTAGATCTTGATTTTGTGAATTGGCATATCGTAATCAACTTGATCCCTGAAATTTGTGAAAAAAAGGGAATTGATATTAATGAAATACCAGAAATCTTAAAACGTTATAAGAAGAAAGGAACAATAAAACGTGAAGGAAATTCAATAATTATTGATCCTGGAATAGAAGATTTGCAAAGTTTGCAAAAATTAAGAGAAAAAATTCTTAAAAAAGTTGTAAAAGGGATTAGAGGGGTAAAAAGAGGTTTGTTAACCCCTTCGGACGATGCTCATGAATGGGTTATTAAAACCGAAGGGACAAACATGCAGGGAGTAATCCAAATAGAAGGTGTTGATGTAACAAGAACCGTATCAAACCATATTCACGAAATTGAAAAGCTGTATGGTATCGAGGCAGCTCGTCAAATGATAATTTTAGAATCTCAAAAAGTACTTGAACAACAAGGATTAGATGTAGATTTAAGACATCTACTAATTTTAGCTGATTTAATGTGTTATTCTGGATCAATTCAATCTATTGGAAGGCATGGAATTTCAGGTTCTAAATCAAGTGTATTCGCTCGAGCTGCATTTGAAGTCACAGTAAATCAATTACTGGATGCGGGGCTTTATGGTGAAGAAGAAAGGCTCTTGGGTATCCCTGAGAACGTAATCGTGGGACAGATAAGTCCAATCGGTTCTGGACGTGTGAATGTAATGTTCGATCTTGATGCTAATCTAGAAATACTTAAAAAGAAGAAAAAAAGACTCAGTTAACCGAAAACTTTTAATGATGATTAAATAACTTAAACGTGCCAAAAAAAAATTAAAAAAGTATTATTCTTATTACTTATTATATAGAAAACTGATTGAATATATCATGGCAAAAAGAACGAGTAAAACTTCTGTTGAGAAAGTTGATCTAAGTAGGAAAAAAACCAAGGAATTTGATGTAAATACAAATATAAAAGTTGCTTACAAAACTGGCAAAATTACATATGGTAAGAATCAAGTTCTTAAAAATATAAAAAGAGAGAATCCCTATAAAATGCTCATTATCAGCAATAATTGCCCAACTGAACTGATTAATCAAATTAATTATTATAATTCTCTTCTAAAAGATAAAGTATATATTTATCAATATAAAGGGTCTAGTTGGGATTTAGGGTTAGCTTGTGCTAAACCGTATATGATTTCTGTCATAGGTGTCATTGATTTTGGAGATTCAGATTTAATTTCACTAAAACCTAAATAATCTTAACAAGTAGAGTATTTCATGTTAAAAAAGAATATAAAAATTGATCGGGAAGCAATGGAACTCATTTCCCTTTTTAATAACATTTCTGGAGCTATTATTAAAGATTGTCTTATTTTCAAATCTCCTGAAAATGGTTCAGAAATTATAATTTTTTTAGTAAAAGAAGAGGATGTTGGGAAAGCAATAGGAAAAGCTGGTGAACATGTTAAAGATTTAAAGTCAAAACTCCAAAAAAAGATAGATGTCATTGCCTTTTCTGAGAATCTTAATAAATTCATCCAAAATATCTTACAAACAACTAAAAATTCAATACTAGTTCAAAATATTGAAATTAAAGAAAATAAAAATCAAAAGAAAACCGTAATAATAACTGTAAGACCTCAGGATAGAGGAAAAGCTATAGGTAAAGAAGGATCAATGATAAGAAAAATCAAAGAACTAGTCTTGAGATATTTTGAAGTTGATAATGTAATTATCAATACAAAAAATGTCTGAATTTGCCTTCTAATGATTTATTTTAATTGTAGTATTTTAAATCACTTGAGTAAAATATCGTCCAATGTTAAAACTGTATAATGAAGAAGCTGCTATAAACCATGTAAAAGCATTAAGTTTTAAGCGTTACGCTGCTACTGAGGGTGAAACTAAAGCTATTAATTATCTAATAAAGGAATTAGAAAAGGAGAAATTTAATACTTCGGTAGAATCTTTTGAATGGACAAAAACAATTTCGAAAATGTTAAAATTAATATTTTTATGGATTTTTCTTTTTGTTTCAGTTTGTCAAATTATTTCCTTATATCCAATTATAACATGGATTTTTCTTTTTCTTGATGGACTTTTTATTTTGGTACTATTATTTGGAGGAAGATACTTATTTGATCATTCACGTATCATATATTTTGGTAAGAAAAAAGAGTCTAAAAACATAATTGCGACAGTTAAAGCGAAAGATCTATACGCTAAAAGACCAGTTATCATTTTTTCTGCTCATTATGATTCAGCTGGTTCAAGATATTCACTTTTAACAACAAAATTATTATATTTGTTAGGAGCAGGACTCTTATTAATTTATCTGATTTTTACAATTGTCATCTCAATTTGGTCGATTTTAGTAATATTTTCAATAACTCAGTTTAATTTTGCATATTTTCTGGTAAGGAATTTATTCCTTATTTCAGGTATTGTAATTTTATTAGAAATTATTATTTTATTATTCAATAAAAAACTTGATACCTCTATTGGTGCTATTGATAACGCAAGTGGGGTTTCTATATTGTTAGAGATAGCAAAACTCGTAAATAAAAATCCTCTCGAAAAGACTGATGTAATCTTTTTATGGTTTGGTGCCGAAGAAATGGGATTATGGGGTTCTAAACAATACTGTTCTAAACATTTTGATGAATTAAATCATGACTATGATTTAAATAAATCTTTCAACATCAATATAGACATGGTTGGTTCTCCTATAAGTATAGAAGATAAAATAGGTATCTTTAGAAAAAAAAAAATAAATGAAAATCTAAATGATATACTAGAAGCCTCAGCCAATCAACAAAAAATTACTTTAAAGAAAGCAAAAATACCTATAGGATCTGGAAGTGATCATCTTGTATTACTTAGCTTTGCAAAAAAGGAGAACAAGAAAAATTTTCAAATAAGCTCATTTTTCTCAAAAGAAGATACTAAATTTATCCATTCCAAAAAAGATACTCCAGAAAAATGCTCTGCTGCTAATTTAAATGCTTGTATAGATATTTGTTATAATGCTATTAAAAGTCTTGATTTAAGAGTAGAATAAACCAATAGAAAGCAGTTTTTTTTCATTATATACATAAATTTTAAGTTTAAAGAATCATTTTTTCCTTCATATTAAAGTTAAAAAACAATTGATTGGTGTTAGTAATAGCCCCTAAAGGATTATATGCTGCTAGAAAACTGCAAGCTAATAGAAGAAAGTTTAAATGGTCCAAAACAAAATATAAAAGAAGAATACTTAAATTAAAACAAAAAGTTGACCCATTAGAAGGAAGTTGTCAAGCTCTAGGAATCGTCTTGCAAAAAGTAGGTCGAGAAAGTAAACAACCAAATTCAGCAATAAGAAAGTGTGTAAGAGTCCAATTAAAAAAGAATGGAAAAGGTGTGACAGCCTTCCTTCCTGGTGATGGAGCGCTAAACTTCATAGAAGAACATGATAGGGTAATTATCGAGGGAATTGGGGGTGCAAAAGGAAGATCAATAGGAGACTTGCCTGGAGTACGATATAAAGTAGTAAAGGTGAATGGTGTCAGTCTCGATGCTCTTTTAGCTGGGAAGAAAGAAAAGCCGCTCCGTTAAAGAGGTTAGAAAGTATGAGTAAAACGAAGAAAGAAATTAAACTATTTAATAATTGGTCTTTTGATGGTATTGAAGTTAGTGATATAACACTAGAAAACTATATAAATTTAAAACCTATTATTGTACCGCATTCAGCTGGAAGACATGAGCATAAAAGGTTTTGGAAATCCTCAAAAGTTTCAATAATCGAAAGATTTAACAATAGATTATTATCTCCGGGATTCATTGGTAGTAAAATTAAAGGACATAAGAGCTCTTTTAATTCTGGTAAAAAAAGTAAACTTTTAAAAAGTCTCGAAAATGCATTCATGTTAATAGAACTCTTAACTACGCAAAATCCTATACAAGTTTTAGTAGATGCAATAATTAACACTGCCCCTCGAGAAGAAACGACAAAAATCGCGATGGGAGGGATATCATATGCGTCAGCGGTAGATATCGCCCCACAGCGCCGAGTGGACCTTGCTATCAAATATCTCGTTCAAGCAATAGGTGCAAGATCTCATTCTAATGTCAAGCAATTTGAAGAAAACCTTGCACAAGAGTTAATATTAGCTGCAGATAACAGTCAAGAATCTCGAGCTGTCAAAAGAAAGGATGAAATTGAAAGAATTGCTGTTTCAGCTAGATAAATATTTCCTATAAAATCAAATTCTTAATTCTATTTCTAAAATAAAAAAAAAATAATGGATTATTCCCCTAAAGTCCATAATCTAATATTGTCACTATCAGAGCAAAAACTGCAAAATAACCAATAGAAATATTCTGAATTAAAAATTCAGTAGGGGGGAGAATTGTAATATATAATATTGCCATTATAAAATTATAAATTAGGAATAAAGTCCATATAATTAGAGTCGTCATTTTTGGTGGTTTTTTAGACACAAAACTCAGTATAAAAAGTGCTATTAATGCTCCACCTGCATAAATAAGAATAGTCCCAACTGGTACCGGTGTCCAATCAGTTAAGACCAATGCCATGTATATTAAAAACGCGATTAGTAAAGAAACTAAGAGCAAATTAAGAAGATATAATCTCCTTCTAAACATAATTTTATCTTGATCTCTTCTGTTGTGTATTTGATAACTGAAATAAATATTTACACTTAAAAATACAAACGCAGACACAATAAGGATTGCAATCGGGAGAATTACCTCATCTACATTAATTAATTCCATAGAATTGAATCCGGTGACTACAATTACTACGAGGATGAGGAAAAAATTAATGTAATATAAAATGCGTCTTGGTATATTTTTGATTTGATCAATTTTATACCATATAACACCTAAAGATATGAATAGAATCTCAGCAAAAATTAAGTATAATATGTCTAGAGGTATGGAGTAAGGATTAATAATGTAATGATAACGTAAAAGTGCAAAGACAATTCCGTATCCTAAAATTTGAGTAAGTAAAATATGATACGTTGCTTTTCCAATTTGAGAAATTGCATTGGAAGTCGCATTGATTATGCGGTTATTGGATTTAACTCTGTTTGGCAATATACTTAATGCTGATAGAACAAGAACTGCTGAGTATGGAAACACTAGAAAATGATAGTCTCCTCTTATTAATGGGACGATATCCCACAAATTTGGACCAGTCACTACTACAAAATGAACACCAAAGAATTGGTTTGCTATAAGATATATTAAACTTATTGGAAAAAGTAACCATATAAACCAATTTCTTTTTTCATTAAGTTTATGTCCAAAAGAAAACCAAATTCCTAAACCAACAGCAGATAAGTAGAATGGTATAGAATTCATAAATACATATAAAATATGCACTTTAGGATAAGAAATAAACCCTCCAGGATATAAAGTTCCAATACAGAAAAATACGATTAAATGCATTGCGATTTCAATAATGAAACAAAGAATTAACGTTATGATTGGTTTTTTTTTGAAACCCCAATATAATAATGGTATTATTAAAATAGATTGTAATAGTACTGGAATAAACCAGTTCCCTGGACCCCAAAATGGTAAAATTCCTGTAATTAAGTTTGGAATTCCATGCTCCGGACTAAATTGCATAGTATACATTAGATCAAAATTAAATCGATAGATAATTAAACCTATTAAAGTAGAGGCTCCGTATAAAATCGCAAATGGCACGATATAGCGTAAAATCTTGCTTTTGAAGTATCTCCAAGAATATAATTCTTTTAATGTATTTGCTTCATGTCTTTGAAACGAGAGTCCCATATTAAATCCCATAATTACTAGAAATACAGGAATAGATATCCTCTCCCATAGAGCAACGCCCATATCTCTTTTTAACCCCCAAGAAACCATATGATCGAATATTACTAAAAAAATCATTGCTGCTTTTAAGAAATCTACTTGGAAATAATGATCTCCACCCGTTTCCAATAATTCCTGTTCTTCTTCAATTAATACTAAATCAGTTGGTTGTTTTCTTGTTTTCATCTTAATTTTCCAATTTGTTATTAATTTTTTTTTATGAAGATTTATTACATTTAATTAGATATAACGAAAAAGGAGTCCAATTTTTGCTTTTAAAATATAAAAAAAAGTTAGAAAACTTCTATTTATGAAATACAAGATTTTTATTGTTGAGCGCCACAAAATATGCAAAATTTTGCATCTGATTTGGTTGGGGCTCCACATTGGACACATGTTTTAGTAGTATTTTTTTCTTAATAAACTAAATAGAGTTTTAATTTTTATAATTTGAATATGGAAGAAAGCAAGATTTAAACCTAAATTCTCCCTTAAATTTAATAATATTTAAATATAAAACTTCTTCTTTTAAAACTAAGGCTAGTATCACCTAGATATTATCCATGTTCATTATTGGCTTCAAAAATTCCTAAATTTTTATATAATTGATAAATCTATTATTTAGTTAAACAGAGTTAAAGAAACCGCAGAAGGTTAATAAATAAAGTGGATGCCGACAAAAATCTTAATATACTAGAAAAACAATTGAAGTCTTTAGGTCAAAAGACTAGGATTGATATATTAAAAAAGTTAAAAAACACTCAAGTTCCATTATCATTTTCAAAACTCCAAAAAGAGATTTTAGGAAATGATTTATCATCTGTAAATCTGTCATTTCACTTAAACACATTGAAAAAGAGTGAATTAATTTTTTCATCTGATGAAGGTTATTCTATAACATTTTTAGGCGACCAAATTATTGAAAAAATTTTATCTATTGAAAAAATTCTAAATAAGCAAAATAAGACAAGGATGATCCGAACTTCAAAATACTCTAAAGAATTATTCGATGCTAGTAAAATTGAGGAATATTTAATCATGGAGGGTGAATTAGAGCGTCATTTAGCAAGACAAATTGCACATGAAGTAGAAGAACGTCTCTCTAAGACCAACATAGAATATATGACAGCACCATTGATGCGAGAATACATAAATGCAATTTTATTAGAAAATGGTTTAGAAGAAGTTAGACATAAGTTAACTCGATTAGGAACGCCACCCTTTGAAGTATTTAAATTATTTAATTCCTATAATAACCAAATAACACCGAAAATGTTTATTGAAAAATTAGGTTCTGATGTATCTGAACAGTTTCTATTGTTAAACTTACTGCCGAAGAACCTTGCTGATTTATATTTATCTGGGGAAATAGCGTTATTACATCTAAATTATTGGAGTTTAAGGCCCTTAAGTTTATATATTAATACAAAAACGTTGTTGGATTATCTCTTTAAAAAATATGTGGATATTAGACATGAAATAGAGAGAAATGGAAAATATACAAATTTAATTATTAAATTCATGGAAATTTTACATATTCTACATCAATTTTATTCTGAAGATTTGCTTTTAGGCGATTTTAATAATCAATTTCTTTCTTACTTTACTGACTCGAAAGCAGAACTATTTGACTTTTCTTTATTAACCTCTCAAATTCTTAGATTTAATAATCTCATGAATCGGTTAAAACCCTCATTATCACTTGAATTTAACTATAGTGGGCAATTAGATAAAAAATATTCAAATCAATCTCTAATTGATGTAAGATTTCTAAAAACTTTATATAACCCATCAATAAATAACCTCAAACCATTATTGCTATTTGAATACTCAAGAATTTCTCAATTAATATCTGAAAATGATATCATAAAAAATCTTATTATTAATGATCTCAAAGAACATGTTATTCTCTATAACAAAAATTGCTCAAGTTTATGTAATTCAACAATAATTCGAATACAAAAGCCTGAAGAGAATCAGGTTATTTTAGATAAGATATTAGTTAATTTACACATGATCTCAGTTGAAGCAAGGCAAAATGATGATAAATTTTTGGATTTATTACATAGTAAATTAAATTCTATCTTCAAATTGTTTGATTATAAAGAAAAATTGGTACAAAAGAAATTAAATCCACTCAAAGAGTGGAATTTTGTTGCTAAAAATATTTTTAACAATAATTCACAGGATTTATTCAGATATGGATTAAAATCTGTCAGTTTTTTTGGTTTTAATGAAGCTATTTTAAATCACTGTGGAATTGAACTTGATAGAATAGAAAGTAGTGAAGCTTTTTCATTAAAAGTCCTTTCTTTTATGAAAAAGATTATAGAAGAAAGAAATAAAGAATACGGAAATTTTTTTATTTTAAGTCAACCTCATAGTGATTCTTATTTACAAGATACTTGTTATAATAGTTTAATACAACACAACCAAAAAATAACGGGATATACTTCAAAGTTAATACGAGCTGAATCCCAACTCTCACTGAATAATAAAATCACATTGTTTAAAAAGTTCCAAAGAATCATCAATGGCGGGACATTATTTATGGAAAAAATACAATTAAAAGAAACACCTATACTCAAATCATTAAAAACTATTTTTAAATCAGAAATAGGTGCGATTTCTCTAAAAGAATGTCTATCCTAATACTTTAAATCTAGAAGAAGAGAAATTCAATAGGTTCATTATTTAGCCATTAGCTCAGCCAAAAGCGCCTTTCTCATTGGGATTCCATAGTAAGTTTGTTTAAAATATATTGCTTTTTCTGAGTTATCAACATCAGGTGAAATTTCTGTAATCCTTGGAAGAGGATGTAATAATTTAAAATTATCCTTCGTATCTTTGAGATCATCACGTAGAAATACATAAAAGTCTTTTATTCTGTCATATTCTTCTGAATCAGCAAACCTTTCTTTTTGGATCCGAGTCATGTAAAGAACATCTAATATATTTAAAATTTTTCTATAATCTGTAATCTCTTTATATTTAACTTGGCGCTGCTGTAGAAAATCCTTGTCGCGATTTCTCATTCTTAATTCTGTAGGACTAATGAAATAGACATTAATATCAAAGTTTGATAATAATATAGAAAGAGAATGTACTGTCCTTCCATACTTAAGATCTCCCATCAAACCGATATTTAAACCTTCTAATGAACCAAGCTCTTCTTTGATTGTAAGTAAATCTAATAATGCCTGAGTAGGATGTTCTCCGCTTCCAGATCCTGCATTGATGATTGGAATCTTCGCAAATTTTGCTGCCAATGTTGCTGCACCTTCAAGTGAATGTCGAATTACTATACAATCACTATAATTTTCAACTGTTCTTATTGTATCAGCAATACTTTCACCTTTTTTAATAGAAGAAACATCTCCAGAGTGGAAACCTATTACATTTCCGCCCAATCTATACATGGCAGATTCGAAACTTAGACGTGTACGAGTAGAAGGCTCAAAAAACAAAGTTGCTAAGATTTTACCGTTAAGAAGATTTGAATTTTTAGTTTTAATCATCTCCTTGCCTTTCTTTAGTATATATTCAATATCTTCTCTATCAAATTGCTTGGCACTAATGATCCCTTCACTAAATTTCTCTTTGAACATTTTAATCCTTGATAATGATTTTATTAAAATTATGAAATACAGATATAAATGGTTTTTTATTAAACAATCCTTATTTTATAAAGAAAGTAAACAGAACTAATAAAATTTAAAATTTATAAATAATTAATAAAGATAATCGATTTAAGAATGGTTAACAATTTTGAAGTATCCTAAGACTGTCAATCGCTATTGTCCAACTTGTAGGTCACACACTAAACATAGTGTAGCGCTATACAAAAAGGGGAAGGAGAGAACATTAAATCATGGACGCAGGCGTCTTGAGAAAAAGAAACGAGGTTACGGTTCTTTTCCGAAAGAAATATTCCATAAAAATGCAAAATTAAACAAAAAAACTACTCCATTATTAGAATGTTTAGAATGTGGTAAAAAACAATATGCTAAATCTTATCGAGTAAAACGACTCGAATTGCAAGAAGTATAAAAAGTGTGATTATATATGGTGAATAAAAAAGAAAAAGAACTTATCCCTCAGCCAAAAAGTAGATTTTTACGTGTGAAATGCCTAAATTGTGGTAATCAACAAATTATTTTTGGGTGTTCGGCAACAGATGTTGAATGTTTAGTTTGTAGAAAAATCTTACTCCAATCTACAGGAGGTAAGGCACGTATTCTTACAAAAATTTTAGAAGTCCTTTCTTAAAAATTATTTCCTTAAAAAACCAAAAAAAAAATAATTTAATTTAAATAGGAAACTTCACTAGATTCAACTTACATAAAGAGCAATTATTCCAGCAATAATAGCAATAATTCCACCAAATAAGGGTAAATAGAAACCAATACTTAATCCAAAAGCTGGCATACGCATCAATAGAGGAGTAAATACACCTAACAGCGATAAAATCCCAGCTACTAACCAAATAAGGCCCATTTTTTTCAAATTTTCACGCTTTTTAGATAAAATTCCAGTTACTAATATTAAAATCGCGCTGATTATAATAAAAATACCTGCAACCATTATCTGCATTATAAACCATATGCCACTATCTGTTACGACTATTAATCCCCATGACCAGATCATACTATGGATCGTTCCAACCCATGTCCAAGTATATGGTGTAGCCCAGCCAACTAAGCCTAGAATTGCACTAACCAATGCTATAATCCAAACTTTATCTTTTAATGCCATATTTATAAACCTATTTTTCTTTTATAGGTATCCATGTAATTTTGTTTTGAATTTCTAATTTGGGTAGATATGTCCTTATATTTAAAGATTTCTAATTATTCAATGAGTGGAGGTAAAACACTTTCATAAACAAAAATCTTCGTGAAACTGTTCTTTCACGCTAAATCTTATATATCTCAATAATATAAAACAAATAGTCTAGGTTATTTACTGTTCACGCCAGGTATATTTACAACTAGTACATTTAAAGAAATGTGTGCTTGGCTCATCTGAACTCCTTATTTGTACTTGCCAAGTTTCAGCTTCCATATTGGTACATTTAGGACATTCCTTTTTTGTTTTAGGATTTGCTGAGATTTTATCTTCTTCAGAAAGAATGACTAAGTTCTTTTCTAAAGCTTTTTTTTTCTTTTGGAGACTTTTTTCTTTTTTAACAATATCAGGTTTCAATTCCCTCTCATAACCACACTTACATGCTAGGAAAGACTTATCATCTACTTTTTTCTTACGTAAGAGGTTTGAACACTCAGGACAAAATTCGACCATATTGATTACAATACTGAAATTTAGTAAAAATTATGTTTAAAAATTATTAAAATTTAAAAAATTTTATCCCATTATATTGAAGTATATAAAAATTTTATATAATTGTAAAAAATTTTAAAAATTTTAATTAGAATAAAAAACCAATAGTTTTAGATTGATTTACATGAATTTTAAAGAATTTATTATCTTTTTGGGAACTAATGATCTCAAAAGAACATCGAATTTTTATCAAGGTATACTTGGCTTAACAGTATACAAAGATCAAGGTGTTTGTTTAATATTTAATATAAATAATCAAAGTAAAATTGGCTTTTGCGAACATATGTCTGTGGTTTATAATGATAAAAGTCCAATTATAACTCTTGTTACAGATGATGTTGATATATTCTATGAGAAATTGATTAATTTGGGAATAGAAGTTATAGATAAACCAAAACTGAATCATAAGTTCAACATTTACCATTTTTTCTTTAAAGATCCAAATGGATATACAATTGAAATTCAAAAATTTCTAGATTAATAAAGGAAGCGGAAAACCTTTACTTCAAATCCAAATCCTTCTTCAAATAAAAAAGTTTAAGATATTATTCAAAATTAAATTTGAGTATATTATTAATAAATTTATTATTCTAAGCAACTATTCAAAGACTTGAACATCCGAATGTTTATCAACAAAATAATAATGGTAAATCTTGAAAATAAATGCATCCAAATTTTAAAGTAACTAAAATAGTTATTACAATTAGTTCATTTATTACTGGAATAATTGGATTTTCCCTTTTAATAATTTCATTTTTTTTACCATGGTATTTAGTTCAAACAGAAAGTATATATGGTGGATCGGGGCCTACAATTGTATTATTCTCTAACGACGTCGAAAATAATTCTTTTTATTCTCTATTATTTGGGAGTATATATGGATTGCTGATGACATTAAATTTGATATTCTCTTGGAAAAAAAAGAAAACTCAAATATTTTCATCCTTAATCCTTCTGGGGATTCTAGCTTTCTCCGTTATAATTGAATATACAATTTCTATTATACACAGGCCTATATTTGCATTCCCTCCAACAACTTATGTTTTATATGAATATTATTTAATTGGCTACTTCTTAAATTTGATAGCGGTAATCATTATCATATTTATGATTAGTATTTCCTTACTTGGATTCTTTTCATTTGAAATGATAAAAAATAAAAGTAGAAATCGAGAACTATACAAAAATCTCTCATTATGGATTGCTCGTCAGGATGATACCCGACTTCCCCTTTAAA
>JBHLNL010000214.1:0-4261 GCA_048941605.1 Promethearchaeota archaeon
ATATTCATTCAGAAAATATGATTTATTTAATAAATTTCTTTATATATTAAAGGTACTCCTTAAAACTAATATTAAACATACACCTTATAATAATATTGTCAATTTGATTAAACTTATATATGATGCTGATAATTCAACTTAATATCTATTAAATCAAATAAATAATATATTGAATAGACGTTCATTTTATTAAAAAATAAAGAAAAATTTAATAAAAAAGGATGAAAAAAATGGTTATAAAAACAAATATAACTGAAATGCTAGGTATTAAACATCCTATAATAGCAGCACCTATGGGACCATTTTACACGACAAATCTAACAATTGCGGTCTCAGAAGCAGGTGGACTGGGTGTTCTAAGTCATGTAACATTAAGCGAAGGCATTACTGTAAATCAGATTAAAGAAAGCATGAAAACAGTAGTTGAATATACTGATAAACCATTTGGAGTGAATATTAGAACAGCTGCACTACAACCTGATGCGATTAAATTGTGTAGGCAAATTCCACGATTTATAATGGACAATCCCAAAATCAAAGAACAATGTACATATTTAATTACAAGCGCAGGATCTCCAAAAATCTTATACAACAAACATTTTAAGGCACTACAAGAAACATCAAATATTAAAAATTTTCATGTAGTACCTTCTTTAAAGTTAGCTAAAAAAGTGATAAAAGATGGTGTAGATGGAATTGTCGCAACTGGACATGAAGGTGGAGGTCATCAATCTTATGAAAAAACAAGTACATTAGTTCTCTTGCAGCAAATTAAGAAAGAATTCCCTGAAATTCCCATGATTGCTTGTGGGGGTTATGCTACTGGAGAAGGATTAGCTTCAGCTTTAGCTATGGGTGCGGGGGCAATTGCTATGGGAACACGACTTATTGCGTCAAAAGAATGTGAATTTCATGAAAACTACAAAAATGAGGTTAAAAATTCAACTATTGCGGATACTAAATTAGTTACAGGAGTTTTTGGACCTGCTCGAGTATTGAATAATAATTATGCGCAAAATGCTACTACTGTTTTAAATAAAGCAGAAAAGAGAGCTGAAGAAACTTCTATGTCAAAAATAAGAGATGGTGTACTAAAGTTAGAAAAAGCTTATAATGGAGATGTTGATAATGGTATTATTCTCTTAGGACAGAGTTGTGGCCTCGTTAACGAAATTGAGAGTGTTTCGGATATTATTAATTCAATTGTAGATAGTGCTGAAAAGTGTTTAAAGACAGCATATTTCATGGTTAATTGAATAAATACTAAATAGAAAGGAGAACTTAAAAAATGACTGAGTCTGAATTTATGTCAATATTTCAAATAGCTGATATCGCAGAAATAAATAGTTTGAGCTTATTCGATTATGGAAATTCTCTTGATATTTACTTTAACTATAATAATAGTTCAAACTTTTGTAAACGCTATTTTAAATGGTTTGACCACTCTAAATTTGATAAAACCAATAATACTTACTTAAAGGATTTTGATAAATGGTTTCATGAATTTTTTTAATTTGAATTCTAAAAAAGAAAATAATTTATAACTGAATTTTATATGAAAAATGATTAAAAAAGTAGAAGAATTTAATAAAAATCAAAATTAGACTAATTTTATTTCTGAGTTTTCAAATATTCATGCATTTCGACTAATGTACTCGTTCTTATTAAAGCTGCTTTTAGAAATTGGAAACCTATGTCATATGTAGACCCATCTCCTCCTATATGAATGACATAAGGAATTTCTCCATCATATAAACCTTTAGCTTTACGTATTTTGTAAGCAGTACTAATTCCATCTGCTACTGTGGCTCCTGATTCAAATAGATGATGAACCCATGGAACACGCCAAGAACTAACATTATCTTTTGAAGTTGAAACCTCTGAGCAGGAGGTATTATTCACATAAATTATATTATTGCCTGCAACTTGAGTTGCTGCTGTCGCCATCTGATTTAACACCATACCTGCTCCACATCCTGGGCAAAGTCCATGTCCCGGATATATATGTGTTTGTGGTTCTAATGTTTTTCTATTCACTCGATAAATATCAACTGGTTTTTCTGCTCCAAATTGTTCAATTAAACCTATTAATTTTTTATTTCTTTGTTCGGTATAATATATAATTTCATCAATTTCTTTTTCCATGAATTTTGGCTTAAATAAGTGCCTGAATCGCCCCATAGATTTAAGATATTCAACAAATTTGTCTTTATCCAAATCCAAACCTCTATAATATGAGAATTTTGGAATTCCGTCCTTAACACGAATAGTATAAAGTGGCCAATATCCACAATCAGTTGCTAATTTTGATATTTTCACAGCATCCCCTGCATCATGTCTCCATCCTCTCATACAATCAGAATAAGCTTGAATAAAAGAGGATCCGTTAGTTTTTAAAGCTTCTACAATCTTTCCCATAAAGTCATTTGGATAAGCAGGGTTTACAGTTGCTAAGAATAATGAATTTGATCCATAGAAAGCAAATGGAGTAACCAAATCCTGCTTCACTCCAACCTTTCCTGGTATTTTCTTTCCTGCTGGGCCTGTTGTTGTTGATGCATATGGTGGAGTCCCTCCACTCTCTTGTATACCAGTATTCATAAATGCTTCATTATCATAGTTGAAGAACAAGACATTGCTTTTTCCATCTCCAGTAAGTAAATCTTCTAATTTTATCATATTCCTTTCAGGTTGCGACATTCTAATTATCCACCCCCAAAATTTTTTCTTTTGATTCTCGTACTCCAAGATAAGAATATAATTGTCCTTTCATATCATTTATAGATTCCATTTTCTTTTTTGCAAGATTAAACTCATCTCTAGTAACATCTCTACCACCTAATCCTACAATAAAACTTCTAAATATTGTTCCAAGCGGATATAATGCTGAAGCAATAGTCATAGAAAAAGGAGGCAAAAGCCCATTTAATGAATCTGATTTTTCTAAAAGGATAAGTTTCTCTATATTGTGTTCTTGAATTATTTTTTGTAAATCTTCATATGGAAACGGTCTATAAGCTCGTACTTTTATTAGTCCTACATCTTTATTCTTTGTCATCCAGCTAATTATATTTCCACACATAGATCCCATAGTAAGAAACGCGGTTTTTGAAGAATTATCTAGATTAAATGTCTCGATTAAATCATAATTACGTCCTGTGGCATTAGCAAAATCATTAAAACATTTTTTCATTATCCCTAATACTGGTTTTTTATCCTCTTCCAATCTTCTTCTACCCTCCATAAAAAAATCTGGAGTAACAATTCCTCCCCAAGTACCAGGTTTTTCTGGAGTAATGTGATGTCTTGGCTTTTTTGGAGTTAAACCTCTAACAATTTCATCAGGGGTAAGAGTAAGTTTTTGTACAGAATGTGAAATTATGAATCCATCATGAACAAACATAGTTGGAAAAAGAGACTCTTCAGAAATCATGACTGATAGAATAGCTGCATCATATGTTTCTTGTACATTTTCAGATACAATGCAATTCCATCCCAATTCAGAATTTGTTTGGGTGAATTCCCAGCTATTCCAAATTGACAAATTGGGTGAATTAAACGCTCGCGCAGAAATCATCATAGTTAACGGAACTCTCCACCCTACAGCCATAGGTAAAGCTTCTGTCATTAATAAATAACCCTGTGAAGCGGTAGCTGTGAAAGTTCTGGCTCCAGCTGCGCAGGCAGCAGTTGAATAACTTATAGCTGCTAATTCTGATTCAACATTTATAAAAGCTGCTTTCAGTCTTCCATGATGTACAACATCAGATAAACCTTCAACGGATTGGGTTTGAGGCGTGATTGGAAATGCACATATAACATCAGGATCTGTTTGCGTAACTCCTCCTGCTACTGCATAATTCCCAATCATTGTAGTTTCTATAGGTTCTTTGATTTCTTTAAAAAATATTCGCATTGGTTCAATACTCATTTCTTTATTCACCTCCTTGGTCTTCGGGTAAAGCACAAGATGCTGGACCTTGTTTTAATTGTTTACTTATTGCCTCTACTGGACAAATATTTATACAATTTTGACAAGATTTACAATGAAAATTATCAATACCTGCCATGTGCCATAATCCATCTTCTCCTTTTACTCTCATTATCGCAAAATCAGGACAAATATACCAACATTGTGCACAATCAGTACATTTTTCACTATCCCAGATAATTTCCCATTCTCCCCATGATCCTGTCATTATTTGGGAACTGCCAAATGGAATAACATCTTCGTCACAATACCACACTCCTGCTTTATCTA
>JBHLNL010000002.1:0-67617 GCA_048941605.1 Promethearchaeota archaeon
ATAATTTATGACAAAGATAGAATCATTTACATTAGAATTAACTGATATTGACGATAAAACTAAGGGTGTAGGGATTAAATCTGCAAATCTCGGTGATTTACTTAAAAAGAATTTTTTGATTCCTGATGGATTTGTCGTAAAGACAAGTGCATATGAGTTATTTCTTACTAAAAATAATCTGATGGAATTCATTCAAAAATCTTTGGAATCAATTAATTTTAGTCATTTTGATTCAGTAATGGACTGCGCTAACCTAATCCAAAATTCAATTGAGAAAGGAGTATTACCAGAAGAATTAATTGAAGAGATAAAACAGAAATATCAGCAGTTTTTCTCTTACACACTAGCTGTTAGGTCTTCTGCAACATTCGAGGATTTGCCAGATTATTCATTTGCAGGGCAGTATGATACTTATTTAAATTTAAAAAATCTAGAGCAAGTACTTCTTCATATTAAAAAATGTTATGCTTCTTTATGGACAAGTAGGGCAATAGTTTATCGAAAAAAAAACAGAATTCTACATCATAAGGTTAAGATGGCTGTTATTATCCAAAAAATGGTGTTAGCAAAATGTTCTGGTGTTCTATTTACTATAAATCCACTAACATCAAATAATAATGAATTAGTAATTGAATCAAATTACGGATTAGGAGATTCAATTGTATTGGGGAATACTAATCCAGATCAATTTTTTGTTCAAAAAATAAAGAAAAATGCACTTAAAATTCTGAGTAAACGAATAGGAAATAAAATCTTAGCGGCAAGAGCAAAATCTTTAGAAGCTGATGGTGGGATTGAATATATAGAATTATCAAATGATTTGATTAAAGAATCTTCTCTTTCTGATAGTGAAATAATTAAGCTTGCTAAGATTGGTTTACAAATTGAAAAAAGATTTAATGGAATTCCTCAAGATATTGAATGGGCTATAGATCAAAATAATCAGATTAATATCCTACAAACTCGCCCGGTTACAGCAATAAAGTCCAGATCTAAAGGATCTAAGATTTTATGGAGTAGAGGATATTCAGATGACTATTGGAATGATAATGTTTCTCCACTTTTTTTTGAACTCTTAGGGGACCACATAACTAAAGTTGTGAATATAGAATTGAATAGTATAATGGGCTATAAAAAAGTCGATACTATACTATTAAAATTACACAATGCTCATGTTTATTTCAATCTTAATGTTATAAAAAAAAAAATAGAAAATGAAATCCCTAAATTCATGAGGAATGAAGATGTGTTAAATTATTTCCCAGAAGGTTCAGGAACGTTTGGAAAAATCACAATGAAAGAACTCCCCTTTCATCTTATTAAACGGATAGTTGCTGAACTTAGGGTAATGCTTCATGATCCTAATGGGTCAATGTCTAAAACTGCCAGAGCATATGAAAAATGGAATGAAGAGATATTTGATCCTTATTGCAAAGAATTTGATAAAAAATTACAAAAGACCATTGAAACAGGCAGCTTATTGGATCTTATTGACCTCATTGACGATTTAAATAATATTATGGTTACTCATTTTCGACTTATTCGTTATGGGATTCCTGTACATAATATTGGAATGAATCTTTTGATCCAATATCTTCTTACTCGATTTTTAAGCAAGAAAGAATGTTTAAATTATTATCCAATTTTAGTTTCTGGACTTAAGCATAAATTAACAGATACAAATGATAAAATCCATTACATTGCTTCTCTAATTAATAAAAATTCAGAATTGAAATCGATAATTGTTGAAGAAGGGTCAGAAAAGATATATAATAGACTATCATCAGAGAAAAATCTCTTGATTAAAGATTTTATGGTTGAATTTGAAAAATTTTTAAATGATCATGGAGATCGCGGCTTTACAAGAGAAATATATTACCCCCGGTGGAGAGAGCCTCCCATGACAAATATCTTTGATATTTTAAAATCGTTGATAATTGATTTTCAAGAACTAGAAAAATTAAAGATCAAAAACTTGAAAAAACGATATTTAATTGAGAAGCTTGTAGAATCCAAGATAAGATCACAACGATTTGGATTATTAAAATGGAAATTTTTCTCAATAATATTAAAAAACAGTAGGAAATATATAAAATTTCGGGAAGATCAGCGATTTAACCTTGATAGATGGATTACAAGGAATAGAAATGTTTATCTAGAAATCGGTAAAATATTTGTGAAAGAAGGAATATTATCTGATATTAACAGGATTTTTTTCCTTTATAAGCAAGAAATTAAGAACTTAGCTTTAAATAAATATAATCAAGTAGAAATTCAAAAAATATCATCAGAAGTTAGGAGCCGTTATGAAGATTTTATATCATATGAAAATAAGACACCTCCGAAGTTCCTTTTAGGATCACGAGAATTTGATGATCTTTTAAAATATAATAAAAAAAGTAAAGTATTCCATGGAACAGCAGCGAGTCAGGGAATAATAACTGCATCTGTACGTGTTGTTCAAGATATTAATTTAATTTCAACAGTACAAACTGGAGATATTTTAGTTGTCCCTCGAACAGATCCTGGTTGGACTCCTGTTTTTTCTAAAATTGGGGGTTTAATTACCGAAACTGGTGGAATTCTTTCTCACGGTGCTGTTATTTCAAGAGAATATAGCATACCTGCAGTCACTAACATCGCAAATGCTTGTGAAATCTTTAAAACAGGTCAAATTGTTAATGTTAATGGTTTTACTGGAGTTGTTATTCTGCAATAAAAACTCTATGGTGCAAAATAGTTGGAACCAATAACTCATCTAAATAATATTACAGATCAGCTTGAATGGAATGAGTCATATTATTTTGTTTTTTATGATAAAGACCAAAATCTTGGTGGAATGACACGATTAGGGTTTAAACCTAATAAACAAGAAGGAATGTCATTTTTCTTTTTATTCCTACCTGATGGTTCTGCCGCAGGTTATCATGTAGTAAAACGGATTAAAGACTATGAAAATTCGTTGAAAGTTGGTGGTGTTATTCATAAATGTCAAGATGAATCAAAATGGAATTATAAATTTCAAGGTACCATGATTTTAGTTAAAAAATCAGAAGATTTACCAAAAGTAAAAGAAAAACCACAATTAATTATTGGTACAAAAAAAGTAAAGATGGATATCTATTTTAATCCGATTAATGAGATCTATGAGTATTCCTATAATATGACTCCTGAATCATTAGAAATTGGAAAGAAAGCAGGAGATAAACATTGGGAACAAATTGCTACCTTATCTGGGACATTACAGATTGGAGATAAAAGTTTTTTATTTGAAAATACTCTAGGACAAAGAGATCATACTTATGGAGTTCGTGATTGGACGGGAGTAGGAAATTGGTTATATTATGTAGTTTGGTTCAATGAAAATTTAGCAATAAATCCAGCAGCTATTATAACTGATGATGGAAGATTATCTACTGGTGGTTTTATATTTATTAAAGGAAAAAATATTCCATTGAGAACAATTAGAATAGTTGATCAGCAATTTAGAGAAGATGGAATTTTTCCAAAAAGTTCAGAACTTTATATTGAAGATGATTTAGGAAATGAATACACCTTAAAAGCCAAAGTTGGACCCATTATTCCTGTCCCCTTTACCGATAATGAAGGAAGACAATCAATTTTAGTACAATCAATTGGAAAATTTGAACTAAATGAGATTAAGGGGGGGTATGGATCCTTTGAAACACTCAGAAGAGTGAAATCTTAAAGCTTGTTGGATTTTTGATATTTTTTACTTAATTTGTAAACTGAAATTGTATCTTATCAAATCATAAAATATAAAAAATAAATAAAGTATGAAAAAAATATTTACACATTATTCAACTTTCTCTAAATATTGCCAAAGATTTAGTTTTTTTCTTAATTTTTGACCTATTTCTAAAGACTTTTTACCTAACATTTTGATTTCATCAATTGAGAATGTAGCAGCTCCACTCTTTTGAATTGAGGTAATTTTATCTTCTGTGGTTGAAATCGATATTTTACCATCACAGACTAATTCCTCTGGTAAGCTAGGATCCAAAAAGATAATGTCTTCAATTTTTCCATATGTTAATACTAAAGGGAGTTCATTTACTATATCTTTTCCTGTTAAATACTTTCCTGTCCATTCAGCTTCACCTTTCTCTTCATTCCAAATACCTTCAGGGATATGCGAAGAAATTAAGGTTGTTAATGCACTCACTCCACCTGCATCAATTAAATTTCCAGAATAATTAATAACATACATATCAACAAATAAAATATAGACAGCTTTATTCTCTTTTATGCAAAGTTTAGTAGTTTGAACACAATCAGCATGTCGAATTCCACGATCTACGACACGTGCTAATTCAATTGATTGCTCGTCTGGCGGTCCTCTTTCAAATAAGGGAGATGCTACAGGAAGTAATTCTGCCATAACAGTACAAACTCCTTCATCGGGTAAATCAGGAAAAGGTTCACCAATTTCGTATTTTAATCCTGTTATTATCCTTGTTTCTCCCAGATTAACATCTGCAGAACCTTCAGCTGAAGAGATTATATCGCTTTTTATTTGAAATTCACGATACTCCCAAAGTCCTCTGTCTTCAATTCTTTCTTCTTTTTTCAAATTTGAGAGAATATAATCTCTTTCTATTTTTGAAATAATTCGTTTAACATCCATCATTTTTAGTTATCACCTACATTTTCTATTTTTACCTTTTCTTTAGATATCTCTTCCTGCAACTTCACATATTTGCTCTTTAAAGTATTTAGTTGTATTTGGTGAATTTTATTTAATGATTCTTTTGCAAGATCTAAGAATTCATTCATCTCATTCAAATCCATGTCGCCATCAAATTGCAGTAGTGAGATTTCTTCATTATACCAAGTGATTGCAATAGGAAAGTCTGCTTCTCCTGCTTTGTCTTCAATACCAGAAAGATCCGCTACCCTCTTTCCATCAATTTTTCCTACAGCTATAGCGGAAACTAAACTTTTCATAGGAATTCCCGCATCTGCTAATGCTAATGCGGCTACTGTAGTACTTGCACACCTAGTTCCTCCATCTGCATCCATTACTTCAATAAAAACTTCGAAACTGGTACCAGGATAAAGCTCAAGAAATAAAACAGGTTCTATACAATCTGCTACAATCATAGAGATTTCTTTTTCGCGCCGTCCAGGTGCTGGTCTTTTTCTATCAAAAACAGAAAAAGTAGCCATTCTATAAAAAACTCTTAAAATTCCTTTATCTGGTTTTGCTAAATGATGCGGGTGGACTTCTCGTGGTCCATATACAGCAGCAAATATTTTATTATTGCCCCATTCAAGATACGCTGAGCCATCTGCATTTTTTATAATACCAACTTCCATTTTTATTGGTCTTAGTTCATTAACATCTCGGCCATCTAGCCTTTTTCCATCTTTACGAAATAAAACATCTGGATACTCATCTTTAATAATTAATGGCATCTATACTATACCTCTTTTCTTTTTTTCGTTTATTATATAATCTTGCATTCTGTCTGTTAAACCAACAGTATGGGCTTCAGTAGCGATTTTATTTATTGATTCAATTAATAACCTTTCATGAGCAATATCTTCTCCTTTTAACCAAATTCGGCCATTTTGTGTTACAAAGATATTACATTTAGTTAGATTTTTTAACATTTTAATCATTGAACCATTTCTACCAATTACTCTTGGTATTTTTGGTGGATCTATGGTTATAACAATCCCACCCATCTTTTTCCCTAAGTATTTTCCAACAGTTGTTAATTCAGGCTTATTTAAACGATCCGCAGAGAGAACCTTTACCACTAAAATATCGCCAATATCAAATCTTTCTGTACTTAAATCCTCTTGAACTGCTCCACCGCCTCTGAAACCCCTCACTTTACCTTTTTTAATAGTATTTTTTGGTTTAAGTTGACCAAAATCTTTAGCATTTATATCACATTTGTATTTAACAGGATTTTTATCAACTACTAAAGCTATAACCTTATCTCCAGGACGAGGTGTATAAAAACCCCGTAGAGGAATTACATTAACATAATTCTTTTTTATTTGTTTTAATCCAATGTTTAAAGAGATAATTTTGTTTCTCTCCTTATTTAATATTGTTCCTCTTCCCGGTAAAAAGTTTGATACATCTTCAGTTAATACTTCTCCAGGTACAACAACTTCTCTTATAACTTCTTCATCTTCAAAATCTTCGAATTCATCATCTATGTTTCCTTCTTCATCATTTTCCATAGTAGTACTCACATTTTTTCTATAATTATATAATTCTCCTAACCTATACTAAAAAAATAATATAAATGAGATCATTTCAAAAACATTTTGGTTAGGCTTTTAATATTTTTGTTTGAACTCTTCCATGTGTTAATTTATTTAGTTTATCAACCAATTCCATTTGTAAACCTGCTGGTAAACTCACAACTGCAACCCAAGAACCATCAGATTGCCACTCTTCCTTCTTAATTTGTACATATTGAGCAACAATGTTATACCCTTTTGCTGTAAAGGCTGTTGGAATCTTTATAGCCATCTCTACTTGCTCTATTCTAATTGGAATAATAGCTCGAATAGATTTTACAATATCATCAATCTGTTCCTCTGCACTCCTCATTAAATCAATTTTTACTTTTGCTTCTTCAATAGCTTTTTCTATCCGTTGGTATGGATGAGGTTTTTTATTCTGTGGATTTATAGCATTTTTACTTATAATAGTTATAATTTGCTTTAATTTCTTCTGCCTTTCCTCTTCTCTTTGGGCTTTGGTCCAATGAATCTCTCCATCTAGCAAAATATGAGCTGCAATTGTCATTCCATCTGTTGTATTAAATACTACTTCCATATCCCCATCAGTTGCTTTTTTGCCTCTTCTTAAGTCTTCAAATACACTAAAAGTCTCAAAAATGAGTTCTAAATTAATTCTGGGATCATTTAACACATCATTGACAGTAAGGCGAGATTTATCTTTACCTTCCTTTAATCTTGAACTGATTTCATCTCGTATTAGTTTTTTTGCTTCCCATGCTTGTTCAGGATCCATTAACATTTCAAAAATTCTACCAGAATTCTCAATTCGCCCTATAATAAAGCCGCCTAAATCAATTCTTGCTCTGTCGATCATACTACATTCTCATGCATAAACTTAATGAATTAACTTAAATCTTGTCCGTTCCTGTTATTTGTCTTTCTGTTAAGAGATAAATATAAAGGGGCAATACCTTGATAATTATATTATTTTAAGGAGATTATATTTTATTTAATAATTCTTCCTTTTCTTCCAAACTAAGTAGCTTAAACTTTATATCTTCCTTTAATATAAAAGCTACATCACAAGTATTTTTGTTTAAATTATCACCCATCAATTCTTTCAAAGCTTTTAGAGGTAATAATTTTAATTCTTCATCAATCATATCCTCTTTATAATGTTCCTCAAGGTAAGTTCTTGCTTCTGCTGCTCCAGAGCCAATAGCAAAAGCTTTATAACCCCACATCGCTCCACTTGGGTCAGTTAAATATAAGGAAGGTCCATTATTTGAGTCTATACCAGCAATCAAAAATGATACTCCGAATGGTCTTACACCAGCATTCTGCGTGAAGACTTGTTTATACTCACATATATTTAGAGTGCTATCTTTAACAGAGATTCTTTCATCATAATTTAATATATTTACCTGAGCTTGAACTCTAGCCCGGTCAATAAGCACTCTCGCATCAGCTGTAAGTCCCGCAATGGCCACTCCAATATGATCATCAATTTTAAAGATTTTTTCTGAACCTATATCTTGTTCTTGAAGTTCAGAGCTTTTTTTTTCAACTGCAAATACAACCGAATTTTTATTTCTACATACTATTGCAGTTGTACCTCTTCGGACGGCTTCAATAGCATATTCAACTTGGAAAAGCCTACCCTCAGGTGAAAATTGGGTAATGGCCATATCATAACCTCTTCCTGCTTGCTGGAACACTCAGATCCACCTTAAAATTTTTTGATATTTATCTATTTATATTATTTTTATTTTTATTATACTTTAGTTAAAAAGTAGTAATAAATAATCTAATAAATATTTTTTTTAAATATTTTAAAAAATAGGGATAAAAAATGGAATAGAGAACGTTTAAAATTATTTTTTAGTATATTATTTTTTATGACCAGGCAACTTTATTAATAAAAATTGACCACTCTAGTAATATCATTCCTTCGTCTCTAGTATGAGCAACAAGATAATATCCTTCTTTAGTAATTGATCCGACGATGTTACCTTTCCCACCACCAATATTTTTTGCAGCTAATTGTATTTCATCATTTTTTAGGATTGCAAATCGATAATCCTGAAATTTAAGAGCCGGTTCTTTTGTTTTCCAAGCATTTAATATTCCTTTAGCTTCATCGCTTGATAGAGGGAAATCTTCTGATTTAAAAATAATATCTCCTGCACTATTTAGAAGAAAGATCTCTTCTACTCCTTCATATTCATTTAATGCGTTAACTAGATAATTAAATCTATGTTCTTCCATAATTCTCCATCTTTGGTATAATACGTTTTGAAATTTTATAGAAAGATAAAAATTTTGAAATTTAAATCTTTTTAGAATGATAGATTCCACATTTTAAAATTTAAGGAAAGTATTTTACATTATAGACATTAAATAATTTAATATCTTATCGAAGTTAGTAATTGAGATTTATTTTATGGTTCAAAAGTTAGTTTTATTCGATAAAATCTATAATATTCCAGATCGAAGAAATAAAGAAGATATTTATCTTAGATATATTAAGTATTTAAACGAGCATGTTAAAGGATTTCCAAATACTTCAATTACAATTAATAAGCTAAGAAAGTTTGATAGAAGATTTGAGATTATCATTAGTGGCCCAGAAGAACAATTTGTTTTTAACCTATTAAAAAAAGAAATAGGTTCTATAAATGAGTTTAAAGAAGTTAAAATAGGTAAGGAATATAAAGGTTCTCTTGTAGATGTAGGAAAAGTTGGATTTGGGTTATTTGTTGATTGTGCAATTTTAAATCCACATGCAGATGTACTTATAAATCTACATACATTACGACGGCAATTATGCAAAGGAAAAGAAAAATCTCTCAAAGAAATAATCGATGCTTATAATTTTATTGATCATTTTCCTCTGTATGTAAAAATCACAGAATTAGATTCTGTTAAAAATAAACTTTTAGGAGAATTAACACAAAAAACATTAAAGCTCTTTGAAAAAATCTTAGAAGAAAATGTAGAAGGTGTGTTTTTAAGCGGAGAAACTAAAGGTCAATTTAAAAAAATAATAACCCAAAAAGGACATTTCCGAGATATTATAACTGTAAAGAGATTTGGATTTTTAGAAAACATTATTTTATTAAAAGAGGGATCAAATGCTCCTGGAATTATTGCTCATATTGGAAATGAACTTAAAAACTGTAAATTAAGTGCTCTACGTCCTCAAAAAATGAAAAAGATACTTAAATAGGATAAATAAATGGTGGGCCAGGAGAGACTTGAACTCCCGATTTTCTCGGTGTAAGCGAGACGTCATACCGGTCTAGACCACTGGCCCTTAGTTGAGCGCAATCGGTGGGATTCGAACCCACGAGTCCGTTGGACACCGGTTTAGCAGACCGGCGCATTACCAGGCTATGCAACGATTGCCTATTAAATTAAGATTTGATAAGTTACAATTTCAATATAAAGATTCAAAATTTTAATATTTTATTATCTACATTAAAAAAAGAAAAGAAAAAGGAATGGTGTAAGGAAAAAATTTAAATTATTCAGAGATTATCTCAAAAACCATTTTTTCGATGATTGGTTTCTTTGTATATCTTTTGTCGTAGTACCAACCTACTAGATGAGCTTTTTGTTCTGGTGTTTTATCTGTTGCTGGTGGAATTACAATAATCATAACCCCATTTGATAAATATTTTAATATACGTTTATCTATTGTATGTAGTTTCTCATTTCCACTCGGATGGGAGTGCCACATCCAAACAATATCAACTCCTAGCTCGGCTTTGAATTTCCGCATATTATAAATTTTAGATTTTTTGTATCTCATCCAGCTTCGCGGTTTAACATGAACTTTGCTTTTACGTAAATCGGGATTCATTATGAATTTTGTACAGATTCCGAAGTTTTCTTTACGGTCGGCAAAGAGCCATCCATGGATAATATTGGGATACTCTTCAGCTGCCTTCTGAGTTATTTCTTTAAATAAACTTTCTGGTATTAAATAGCGAAAATCTTTAGCCCCACTCATTTCTATACCATCTCTTTAATGTGTCAATGTAGCATAAAATTTATATTTTACTCATTCTTCATGTAGAGCTTAAGAATAGCGGGTAAAAAATAATAAAAATTTTATGTTCTTAATTATAAACTATTTATATCATTAAAGTAAATTAAGTATTTAAATCATAAATCTTCTAATTAAGCAGACGTAGCCTAGCTGGTAAGACGCCGGCCTTGAGATTTTCAGTAGTCAAGCAAGCTAGCCGGTGCGCGTAAGCGCTCGGGGGTTCGAATCCCTCCGTCTGCGCTTATTAGAAAGATTAAAGTAAGGATAAAATTTTGGGCTATTGGCGCAGGCAGGTAGCGCAGCAGGCTCTTAACCTGACGGTCGGGGGTTCAAATCCCCTATAGCCCGCTTTTCTTTTTAATATCTGTAAGAATAAGCTTTTTAAAGATACTGGAAAACAACTTCAAAATCTGAGAAATCAAAGGGTTTTAATATATAGCCATCTGCCATAGTCTCTCAAATCAGGAGATATAATATGTGAAGATAAACACCCCCCAGAATCATATGAGGGTGATTTTCTTATTGTTTTAAATGCAAATTCTTATGATTTTCCACTAAATAACTAGTATAATAGAAAATTGTTTAGTTTTATAAGAATCGAATATATTCATATTTATAATGTTTAACAAGACTTATATATAATACTTTGATATATATCTTGTTCTAATATTTAATTTCATTAATATAAATCCAATTCATGAATTAAAATGTTAAAAAGAAACGATAAAATATACATATTTTTAAGTGTTATCTTGTTTCTATTATTAATTCAATCATTTTCACCTGTAAATGGACTTATTGAAGCTAAAATTGATCCAGAAAATGATGTCTATTATTTCCATAATCAAAATGTACAACAAGGAGATTTTCATGATGAAATTGATATTGTTAGCTTAGAAATTAATGGACAAAATCTTAATTTAAGCCTTGCTGGTAATATAAATGGTTGGGTGAATAATGATACAGTTGATTATATCGCTCATATTTTATTAGTGGAAAATTTTGAAATAGATTCCTATAAACAAGGCGAACTCCCATATCCTTATTATATTATTCGTTATGTAAGTTTACCTTATTATTATTCAGGATTTAAAGTTCTTCTCTATAAAATGATAGGGTTTCTTGACTTTTTGTTTTGGACTGGTTCAGGATGGAGTACAAATCCAGATTTAGCTCAAGAAATTGGTTCAATTTCTGCTAACTCAATTATAGCAAATGTTCCTATAGGAGCTTACACTATTGCTGAAGATATTACATTTTTTGCAATCATTGAACATATGATTTTTGGCTCTGATACGATTTATTATATGGATATTATTCCGAATGAATATTCACTTTGGAGCGTATCTGTACCTGAAAGTATTTTAAGTTACAATATATTCATCTTAACTGGACTTTTATTTGGAATTTCTATCATTATTATAAAAAATATGATGAAAGAAAAAGAAATAAGAAACAGAAGTTAAGATTAGATTATAAATGTAATTTGAGAATTTTCTCCTGGAATTCTTTGAACGTTTAATATAGCATTAATAACCCTCTAGAACAGAGTAAAAGCTATTACCTAAATTCAATAAAGTAATCTTAAAAGGCTATAAGATTTAAAGAAAGAAGAAATTCTATGAAATAAATTTTAATTTCTCTTTCTCTAATTAAAAATCTAGTAAAACATGAGCAAAACGTATTATAAATATTGAAAAACAATTTCAAAATCTGAGAAATCAAAGGGTTTTAATATATAGCCATCCGCCATAGTTTCCGCCATCTTTTTTTCTACTTCTGATCCTGGTATAGCAGTTAACAAATAAACAGGGATCTCTTGATACTTTTCATGTTCCTTAATCATTTTGCAAATCTCATAACCCGAAATATCCGGGAGTATGACATCCAGTAAAATTAACTTGGGAACACCACCTCTTATTTCTTCTATTCCTTTGGTTCCACTTATTACGCCTTTACATTTGTAACCTTTGCTCTCAAAATAACTTGTAAGAAGTCGGATCGTGGCTAAATCATCTTCAATTAAGAGGATATCATATTGTGGATGAGGTTCTTCAGTAGCAATTTTATCCAAGATGTTAATGATTTTATTTTCAAGGAGTAAACTTTGATCAAAGATGTTTTTAATAGTTAATAAGACATCTTCATTCAATTCGTCAGCGTAATTTTCTAGAAGGAGCTGACTAAAACCTTTTATTGTGGTGAGTGGTTCCTTTAAAGCATGAGAGATATTAGAAATTGTCTTTTCATCCATTTTTTGTAGTTTATCGCTTAAAAGGTCAGATTTTTGTTCAATATAATAATCTACACTCTCTCTAATAAGAGCTGATATTGTAGAGTATTCCTTTTTTTCTTTAAATTTTTGCCATTGGTCTTTTGTTTCTTCTGATACATACAAAGAGATCCTTTCTTTGTCTCTATCATAGATTTTCTCTCCTTTTAACCATTTTTTAAAACCTTCAGTAATAGAACCCCGCCAGATGGCGTATTTGTCAGTTTTTTCTTGATATTCTTTCATCAATTCTTTAACTTCTTTACTATCTAAGTCGAGTTTATCGATCTCCTCATCTGTCATACTCTTGCGTTCAGATTCATCATCTAAATCCTTATCCTTCTCAGTTTTTTTAGTTTCATTATTTTTCTTTGAAATTATATGATCCCTCTTTTTTTATCACAAAACTATTATTTTGTAAACAATCATTATAAATTATACAAAAATCTTTTTATGTGTATGATTTCATATAACAATGATTTCCAATATTGTGTAATTTTTTATCTATTTATAAATGTTTTTTATTATAATACTATTGTGTCATTGTGATTATGCCCAAAATCTATTAGAAACCGATAAATTTGGTAAGATTAAAAAATTTATTTAATTTTGAGATTATATGTTTAACTTTTCTTCAAAATATCAAAAATTACTTCAAAATCAGAAAAGTTAAATGGTTTTAATATATATCCATCTGCCTTTGTATCTACTAAGTTCTTTTCTACTTCACTACCCGCAATAGCAGTCAAAAAAAATAAAGGAATGTGTTCCCATTCTTTATCTGATTTAATCGTTTTACATATATCATATCCACTCAGATCAGGTAAAATAATATCTAATAAAATTAGTTTTGGAATTGTATTGCCAAGTTCCTCCAAACCCTTTGAACCACTTACAACGCCTTTACATTTAAATCCTTTACTGTCAAAATAACTTGTTATTAATCGTATTGTTGCGAGATCGTCTTCAATTAATAAAACATCGTATTCAGACTCCACTTTTATATTATCTAAGATATTAATAATTTTTTTTTCAAGAAGGATGCTCTGCTCAAAAATATTTTTTACAGTCTCTAAAACTTGGGAGTTTAACTTTTCTCTGTAATTCTCAAGAAGTAGCTGCGAATAACCTTTAATAGAAGTTAAAGGTTCTTTTAATGTATGAGAAATTGTCGAGATGGTTTGAGGATTTAATCTAGAAAGTTTATTTTTAGTATTATTTGATTTACTTTCTATAAAGGTAGAAACCGCTTCCCTAATTAATTTAGAAATCGTTAAATCTCCATTATTTTTAGTATATTCTAACCATTTTGATTTTGTATCCTCTGATACATACAAAGAAATACGTTCTTTATCTCGATGATATACTTTTTCCCCTTTTTGCCACTTTCTAAAACCTTCAGTCACGACTCCACGCCAGATCGCATATCTACCAGTTTCTTTCTCATATCTCTTCATTTCCTCTGATTTTTCAGTGTAGTTCTCATTGTTATTCATAGAGGACTCCTTAATTTTTGTACCATCAATATTTAACTAATTTTAAGTTGAAACCATAATAAAAGAACTATTATTTAATGTTTTTTTTATTTTTTTTACTTGTTTTAAAACGGAATTTTGTGTATAAAAATGTAATTAAATAAGAATAATGAAGCCCTAAATATCTAAAACTACGAATTAAACAATAACATTAATAGTAATTAATTCTCATATAACGAATCCAATTAGGCATGATTAATTCTTTTTTTTTTTTATGCTAAAAAAAGAGGTGGTTTTATTTATTTCCTAATTATCCGACAAATTTGATGTTTTCGTAAAAATGTGCAGAAGTCTTTATAACAAAAATGTATCTTCTGGGTATTGTTTGCTTTTTATAATTTCCATTTAATACTTTTTACTAACAAATTTAGTATAGCAATTTTTGTACACAAATATTTTATCAATATTTAAAGGATTTGTTATCACAACAACATTTAAATAGAAGATAGGGATTTATTATTATAACAATAAAGAAATTTTTTAACACAAAAAAAGTTAAAAATAAAATTTTTTATCTTGTGTGTGTTCAAAAAATCTAATATTATGAATTTTGATTAGGGTTATGATTCATGGTTGTTGAAATTACGCCTCAAACTGGTTTTTGTCCTGAATGTGGTGGCAGCACAATTGATATTCATCAAAGAGGGGAGATAGTGTGTAAACATTGTGGTTTAGTGGTATCTGAAAAGGCAGTAGACATCACTCACAGTGGTATAAGGGCTTATTCAAAGCAAGAAAAGGATAAAAAAGAAAGAACAGGATGTCCTATTTCAATATTGATGCCTGATATTGGACTTAGTACAATAATTGATAGGACGAAAATAAAAAATCCTGATTTAAGAAGAGCAGCAAAATGGAATACTCATCTATCATGGGAGAAACGGAATATGCTTATTGCCATAACAGAATTAAAGAGAATTGGTGGTAATTTAAATTTTCCAGAGAGAGTAAAGAAAGCAGCTGTTCGACTTTATAAAGAAGTATTCAAAAAAAATCTCTTAAGGGGCAGATCTATAAATGGTATGATTGCGGCTTGTGCATACTATGTTTGCAAGCAGGAAAAAGTTCCTATTACTCTTCAAGAAATCTTGGATGAGGCTTCAATTAATGATAATATTGTGAAGAAATGCTACAAGATCTTAGTGAGAGAATTGAACTTAAAATCACCTCATATTGATCCTGTATCCCTTATACCACGCTATTGCGCCGATTTAGGCTTACATATTAATGTAGAGAAGGAAGCAATAAAAATATTAAAGAACTTCATAGCAAACACATCAATTTGTGGCAAAGATCCAAAAGGGTTATGTGCAGGAGCGATTTATTTAGTATCGAAACTAAAAAATCATAGAGTAAGCCAAAAAGACATTTCAAAAATAATTGGAGTCACTGAGGTAACTCTTCGTTCAAGGTATAAAGAATTTTTACAAAATGTAACATTTAATTTTAATGCGAATTAGACTACATTTTTCTTTTCTATTTCTAAATATGTTAAGGGTTGAGAGGGCGCAATCAATCAATTTTTTTATATATAATAGAGAAATTCATCATCCCTCATAGTCACTAATAAGATTTATATAGTATACACCATAGTTTTCTGTAAATTTTCTAAAAAAAGTATAAAATACTAGAGGGAAATATCAAATGAGTCCTGAAATTATAAAAGGTTTAAAATACACACTTTTAGCGCAACTAGTTATTTTTGTTATATTTGGGATATTTTTTACATTTTTCATTGATTTCTACGTGCAATTATTCAGTTGGCCAAATTTAGATCCAACAGCGGGTAGATTTATTGGTGTAATTTTTCTAAGTTTTGCATTTGTTTTATTTTTAGTGTATAGAGAATCTGATTTTGACAAGATTGAATTAGTCATTATATTGGATATTCTTATAATGATTTTAGGAGCAATTGTTCAATTAATAGGAGCCTTCCTTGATGGAACTGGTTGGGCTGGATGGTTTAACTTCGCTCTTCAAATAGCGTTTTTTGTAGGTTTATTATACTTCTATATTCTACAAGTAAGACAATAAGATGGATTTATATAATTTAACTCAAATTTTTCTTATTTTTTTTTATTTTTAAAGGATTATCTCAGTGTTTTGAATTTCTTAAAAGAGAATTTTGGGAAAGTAGATAAATTCAAATAAAAACATTAACTGGTCAAAAGAGCAGTGTTTAGTTTTGATGCCCTGTTCGACGAGCTGCTATCTGTCCAACCTTCCTACCTGGAGGAGCATTACGAGAAGTAGTAGTTGGCTTATGTGGTGATTGTTTTGCACCACCACCGTAAGGATGACTAGCTGCTGTCATAGCAACACCACGAACTACAGGCCATTTCTTAGCTTTAGATTTTACATAATGAAATTTATTACCAGCTTTTAAGAATGGTTTATCTGTTCTTCCACCTCCCGCAACAACTCCTACTGTAGCTAAACAATTTTCGTTGATCCATTTGGTTTTTTTTGACCGAAATAATAATTCAACATTCTTTCCAGATCTGTTTCTCACGATCGCAGCAACTCCAGAAGATCGTGCGAATTTACCCCCATCTTGCGGAGTTGATTCAATGTTAAACACTAAAGTCCCTAATGGCATCTTTTTCAGAGGTAGGACATTTCCAACCTCTACTGTTTGACCATATCCAGTTTGAGATTGTATAAATTCCTGTCCAATAAAAATTCCTTCTGGTGGGAGCCAAAGTCCCTTTTCACCATCATCATATTGAATTCGAGCTACTGGAGCACCTCTTCCTGGGGAATGGATGAGATCTATTACTTTAAATTTGAATAATTTCTCATTTTTCCGAAACGAGCGATACTTGACGGCCCCTATGTGTCTATGACTAGGGCTTCTAAATCCAAGGACACCTCTGCCTTTCCTTTGAGCTAAAATTCGTTTTCCCAATTTATTTCACGGTATTCTTTGGATATAAACTTAAATTATTTAAACTATAAATTTTTTATCTTTTTCCCAGATAGTTTTGCAAATTTAGAGCTTATTATTTTTCAGTAATTCGTCGATATTATAATTAAAGGCAATAGGGATTTCTCGTTCCAAGAACTCACCTGCAAGATTCTGTAATACTAAAGTTTTAATTTCTTCTGGGTTGTTAGTCTGTCCTAAAACCCACCCCAGTTTTACATAAGCTACCTCTGGTAATAAGTTTCTTCCAGAGATTAAACCCATATTTAATAATTCTCTTCCAGTTGAGTAAACATTCATACCCACAAATCCATGGAGTGTTTGAGTGGTCATAAGAATAGTAATTCCTTCTTGAATCGCTCTTTTAATTGAATCATAAATAGTAGTAGATACATGTCCTAATCCAGTCCCTGCAATTACAATTCCTTTATATCCTTTATCTATATAAAAGTTAATTAATTCATTATCAGTTCCAGGGTATGAATAAATTAAAGCAGTCTTCTTTTCAAAGTTAGTAAGGGCTTTTGTTTCTGATTTTGTTCTTTTCTTATAATCATTAGTAAACATCTTGATTTTTCGATTTTGAATCATCCCCAATGGTATGGTATTTATAGTTCGAAATGTATTTCTTACAGAAGAATGCATTTTCCTAACTAATGTGCCTCTATGAATTAATCCATAATCATGAGATGAAGAGCCAAGCATGGAAACTACGACTTCAGCGATATCCGATCTTGCTACAACTGCAGCATTAATTAAATTTAAAGCAGCATCTGAGGAAGGTCTATCAGAACTTCTCTGGCTCCCAACTAAAACTACTGGAGCCCCTAAATCTTTTAACATGAATGAGAGAGCTGCACTAGTAAATGACATTGTATCTGTTCCATGACCAATCATTATACCATCGATTCCTGAGTTTGCTACATTTTTAACTTTTTCCGCCAATTTTTGCCAATGATCTGGTTTCATATTTTCTGAAAGGATTTGAAATACAATTTCGCAATCAAGATTACAAATTTCAGCCAATTCCGGTACAGCACTGAATAATTCTCCGGGAGTAAAAGAAGGAATTACTGCTCCTGTAGTATAGTCTAATCTCGAGGCAACAGTTCCACCCGTTCCTAATAATTTAAGATTAGGGAGATTTTTATTATTGGGAAATTCTTTTTCTGGAATTTTATATGAAGCTTCTCGTTTTCCTAATTTTTTAATTTCTTTTATTTCATTAGTATTAATTCCAATATTATAGTTATTACTCAACTTAAGATTGATGAAATTTGGAGCCGAATATTCATTTCTTGGCAATATTATTCCTTCATAATCTGTTCTTTCAGTTTTTATTTGCACTATGTCCCAAATTTCTATATTATTCTTTTCCAATAACTTTCTTCCTTCCTTTTTATAACCTTTTAACTTTTCACTCATTTATTTCATCTCCTTTAATTTCTCCTTAATTAAATTATCTAATTCTTTAGAAACAACAGCTCCATCAATCTTTCCTCTTACTTTTTTCATTATTTCTCCCATTAGAGGTCCTTTTGCTCTCATTTCTTTTTCTTTTATCATCTCAAAGTTATTATTTATGATTTCTTTTATTAATTGTTTAAGATCCTGAACTGAAATACTTTCAATCTTTAATTTCATTTTAATCTGATCAATAGAGAGTTCAAGAGAATCAGCTTTGAGAATCATAATTTCTTCTATGGCTTCCTTACTAATTTGATTTTTCTTTAAAAGAGTAAAAATTTCAATAAAGTTATCATCAGAAATGTTTTCTATGTTTTTTCCGTCTCTTCTAAGAGCAGTTGTCGTTTCTAAAAGAGTTGTGAAGATTAATGATGGATTATCAGGATATAATTTTATTAAATCATCAAACAACTTGAGTTTTCCTGTAAAAATCAGGTCTTTTATCAATCTTTCTTCTGCTTTATATTTTTTAGCATACTCTTTTATAATTATCCATGGATATTTTGGGAGTTTTTTTCTTATTTCACTTATTTCTTCTTCATTGTTAAAGATAGCTTCTGTATCTGTATCAGGATATAACCTCGCGCCCCCATGAAGTTCTCTTAAAAATTCTGTCTTTCCATCCTCAAGAGCTCTTCTAGTCTCAGGAGGAACACCGTTAAAAGCATATTTTACTCGATTAATGATAACATCCATTGCTGTATTTAATTCTTTTTTGGAGCCTAAAATTAATACAAAGCAATCAGATTCTTTAGTAACTAATTTATCTTTGATCTTTTTTATTTCTTCTTTTGAAAAATTATAATTATTTAGGTCTTCATCGGAATGAATTATACCTTTTAAACCAGAGATTAATTTTACTTTGCTACTAAGTTCTGTACCAAATCGATAATTTTCCATTAATTCTTTTCCAAATACCCCCTTAAATCCACCGAAATTTATTCCATATAGTAATTTTCCTGATTTAATACCTTTAGCTATAAAATTAGATTTAGTTTTAGAGAGAATATCAGTTAAATCTACAAAGCTCTTTTTAATGTCTGTCTCATTTAATTTTCTTTTGGTTAGTTCTTCCTTAATTTCAAGAAGTTTTAATTGACGTGAAATTTCATGATTGATTAATATAGGAATTAATCCTAATTTCTGAACTCCTTTTATTTCAATTCTAGTTCCTGCTGTAATACTCACATTAACATCTTGTCTAATTGATCCTAGTACTTTTTTTACATTTGTGGACCATAATAATAATCCTATTCTTTCAGCACATTCCCTACATTCTTCAGGTGTATTTATATCAGGTTTTGTTGTTACCTCTACTAATGGAATTCCTAATCGATCTAATCGAAAATAATTAGTTTTATTTTCTGTTTTAATTTTTCTTGCAGCTTCCTCCTCCAAACTTAAGATTTCTATTCGAACTTTTTTACCACTTTCTAAAGGAATTGCACCATCGGTCCCTAAAATCATCGTTCGTTGAAAACCACAAGGAACACTTCCATCAAGGTAATTTTTTCTACATACATGCATTTCTTCAATAATATTTGCATTAACAAGCATAGCAATTTGTAAAGCAATTTTTCTTGCTTCATCATTGCAAGAAAATGGTGGAGTATCATCGAGTTCATAGGTGCATACTACATCATTATATCCTTCATAGATAATTCCCATTCCCTTCTCGTATTCTGTTATCATTGCTTTATCATAAGTACCCATTTCACCCAAAACTGGACGCATTGCTCGTTCTATTGTGAAATCTGGTTCGCGAGTTCCCTGTAGTTTAGCGGGACACCTACAAAATAATTTTTTTTCGGTATCAAGTTGTTGGTGAATCTCAAGTCCACATTTAAGGCCTAGTTTTTCATAATCAAATTCGTTCATATTAATCGAATTTTAATTTAAATTTTAGTCAAATACTATTAAGAGTGAATTAATAAATCTTATATTAATTTTCAAAAAAGGTTTAGGATATTTTAATATAGGTTATTTTAAATAATAAATGCCATTGTTTTGAGTAATCTCAGTATGCTCTGAAAGATAATCTATTAACATTTGTTTTTGCTTAATATTTTTTTCTATAGTTAGGTCAATTCGAAATGATAGATCTTTAAGGTTCTCAATTCTAATCCAATGCAATTTGTTAAAGAATTGCATTATTTTACTAAGAAAGTCTTCTTGTGTGCCAAATTTTTGCAAATCTTTTTCTATTGTTTTAATCCATTTATTAAAAGCAGTTTTAGTTTTAAAACTTATAAATATTTCATTATCTTCTGCTAAATTCATCCATAAATATTTATCTTTATCCTCAAGTACTCTATTGTAATTTACCATAAAATCGACGTTTTCTTTTATCAGTTTTAATCGTTCTTTCTTAGCTAATTCCTTTTTAAATAATAGATCTGTTTCTATAAGATCTAATCTGCAATAATAACCTGCTGGAGAATAAATAAAATCAGTTACTCTGACCCCTAGTATACCAAAAACAGCTGCAAAAAATTTGCAATTTTCAAAATGCAGATTTTTAAATTTTCCAATAAATTCTAAAATCGCTTTGGCAGGTCTATTATCTTTAGAAGGAATTATTTCCAATTGCATATCTTTAGATACCGTAGTAGTGGCATATCTACTTCTTATCTTTTCAAAAAATAATTTAGCATCTTTAAAATTATTAGTTTTAACCTCTTTATTGAAGAAATCTCGATACATTAATAAAAATCGTGTGTTAAATTCAAATGAAAAATGTGTATATTTATTAGGTTCAATTGCCATTTCATAAAGTGGAATTGTTGCTTTAAAAGTGAATCGATCGAAGAAATCCTTAATCTTTTTATCTTCTACTCTCTTAAAGTCATCAATTGTTTTTCCTTCTTCAAATAATTTCAATATATTTTCTATAATATAATTGTAAAAACTTGAAATACTTTTATATCTCTCATCATTAGGGTTTTTCATGTGTTTCACATTTACATATCTTTTCACCCATTCTTTAATAGCTGGAGATGTTGAAATGGTTTGTTGAGTTGTTCTCTTATTTGATAAATATTTTTTTGGAGACATAATATTTTAAACCTTATCTAATTTTTAAATTTATATTAGTTGAAAAATTCAATTATGTAAAATTTTTTGATATTTACAATAAATTCCATAACTTATTTAATATTTATAAGATACATTTTTTTTATTAATACATTTATAATGTAAATTTTTTAGTATTTTCTTTTTAGAAACACCTAATACGAGTTTATTTCTTCAAAATAGAAATTTTGACAACAAATATTCCCTTTCATTAGATTTTTTATTTATAAAGATTAGATCGGTATTGTAGGTTGTGTCGATAGAAGGAAAAAATCATTCACAGGCAGACTACAAGAAATTCTTACCAATAGTGCTTTCAAAAAATGGTAATTCTATTTTTCATCCAGGGTTTATCTACCGTTCTTTGCTTCGAGAGACAACCATATCAAAATTAAATGCCCAGAAAATTACTGAGGAAGTTTTACGATTTCTCATCTCAGCAAATTTGAAGATTATAACTGCCCCTTTAATTAGAGAAGTGGTGAATGTTCATCTGCTTAAGAATGGGTTCGAAAAGGAACGATTACAGTATACTCGAATAGGGTTGCCTTTCTATGACTTGAAAGAACTGTTCACCAATACGGAAAATGATGAGGGTGTCATATCCAAAATCATCAATTGGATTATTGAAGAATTTTATGAGGTAAATAAGCTAATTGAGGGGGATGAAAAGTGAAAATTAGCAGGATATATAAGAAATTTATTTCAATGATTGGGTGGTTTATTCTTTGGATTGCTTCTTTTCCATGGTTATGGTACTATGGTATGCCTTTCTATATAGATTACTTATATTTTTATATGTACTTCAGCGGAATTGCTACTCTTCTAATTATGGTCGCTGATTTATCAGAAATTTATAAAATGACTAAAGATTACATATAAAAAATGAAAGTATATCGATTTATTATACTAAAAAAAATAGTGATAATTATTGAGTGTATTTTCATGCATAATAGACTCCCAAAATTGCCTTACAATTAGGACACACTATTATTGTCTTTCTTCCTGGTCTTATTGTTTCTAATTCTTTCTTAGGATTTGTAAACTCAAAATTACAAAATCCACATTTTGCATTTTCGTTTTTGGGCATTTTCAAACCTCTAAAAATAATAGAATATAAAATTTATATAAGAACAACTTAAGTATTTTAGCTACATTGCAAGCTAGCTATGATCAAGCCAAATCAAACCTGTATTATCGTCCCAAACACTAGTACCTTGAGTCTTTTGACCGCCAGCATAAATTTTAACCCAGACAGATATATATGCCTTTATATCATAATCTCTACTATCCCACACTCTCCCCCATACACGATATTTAACAGATATTTTCTCATCATATTCATTATATTCATATGACCATTCTATATTCGACGAAAATTTCCACCACCATAACCAAAATGGGAACGTATAATGGTATACAGTCCACCAGCTCCAACTTCCACTTTTACTAGTGATAATTGGACCTCCACCAGCTCCTATTCCTGTTGTAACCTCCAAAGCTACTGTTAATCTACACTCATTTGGCAAACCAGGATAATTTCGACATCCTGTCAAATGATAATGGTGATCATATTTAGCTGCTAAAGTGGATGTTGTTAAAAATGCTAAAATACATATTGATAATATACTTATACTTATTTTTGATCTTTTTGATAGCATATATTTAACCTCCTTAATTTTTGTCAATATTAATTTTTTTTAAAATTTTTGTCTAATTTTATAATAAGACTCTCTTTTTAAATATTACTAATTGGTAAAGGAATTGCTAAAGATCATCCAGCTGTAAAGTGGACGGAGTCATATTTAAAGACCAAAGGAATGGAATTTGTTAACTTTAAGGCAGTTTCCAAACTTATTAGTCAGCTTTCCTCAACAGCTCCAGTATCTTCTAAGAGTGTTCTAAGTCCAGCTCAAAAGGCTAATATAAAAAAGATTATATGGGAGTTAACAGGGGGGAGAAGCTGGTGGACTGGTAAGCCTGTTCCATACGATGATGCTATCCCACATCATATATTGCATGATCCTATGCCCCCCCATAAAACTCTGTATGGTGCACAATGGGAGAATAAATTCGAGTATTTTGCAATGTTATCTAAAGGGGAAAATATGAAGGTGGAGACTTTGCATGATTGGCGTAAGATTCAAGCTTTGTTTACTTCGATGTGGCAGAAATTTAAGGAGGGTGATATAGAGGGAGCAGTTGCCCATTGGTCGAACCAAAAAGATATTGATGATTTTTTGTATGAGAGGAAGTCAAAGCGATACTTAGATTATTGGTTGAATATTATTAAATATGGGATTTAAATTTATATTTTTCTTTTTGTAAATTTAATTAACACAAAGAGAGCCCCAATTTAAATAATTTAATTACTATGTTATAATTATAATTATTCTCTTTATTGGTGGAGAAAAATGAAAGATAATACAAAAGAGGAAGATTCTTCGCTTTTTACAGATCGATCATATAGTATTTTCACTGAGATCTTCAATTCGAATGGTCTTGTAAAACGCCTAGATTCTACTATTCTTTCTCAGTCTCAAGTTAAGTTGCTTTCTAATCTCTTTTTTATAGTAAAGAACGCCTATGCTAAAAGGAATATTTCTTTTGATACTGAGAAGAGTGAATTTGAGAAAGTCTCTAATGTCTTTTTTCAAACATTTAAGTTGGATGATCTTGATGACCAAGATAGCTTAGAATCTGCGATGGAGCGTTATATCGAGGATTTAACAAAATTTGAGTTTTATGTTCCTGAAGATCTTTCTAGTAGTAGGAAGCTTTATAAGCAGGGGATTAATGAAGTATTAAAGTATTTTGAAGAATCATTAAGGACTATAAGGGAGGAGGAAATAATCTTCTGGGAAAGACTATTTGAAGAGTACAAGAAAGATAAGGAAGGCTATAACTTAGAGTTTCGTACCACAGCAACACGATTTAAGAAAGATCTTGACAGATTCTCACAGATCACCAAAGAGGACATCGAGAACACCTTTAAGAGTCTCAAGTAGTATGTTTTTTATTAGGTTGTGAATAAGAATCTATGGGCTTATTCCTATCAGAGATTAAAAGTATTGCTTGTTCGAGGTTTTTGAGAGTACATTTTTTCCATTTATATATATATGATCCATTTCTTTATAATGTTTTTTCTATTGAGTAATTAGATAAGCTATCTTAGAAATTAAAAATTTATACCTTTGTTTATATATGAAGATGTTGAAATTATAATTGGGCAATTTTTGCGATAAAAATCAAGGGGATTGCAGGGGTTCAGCCAAAAAGACAAGAGAAGGGGGTAAATAGGGAGTAAAGAGGACGAGATCCGTTTCTTTTTTTTTAATTTTTAATTGAAATTTATTATTCAATAAGTTTTTTTAATTGAAATTTACCATCTATTTGTAAAATATTTGATTTTTTTGATAGTATCTCAAATAAAAATTTTCTTTCATTTTGGAATTTTATATTTGATAATTTTATTTGAAAGATTAGATCTTTTTTACTTTCGATTTCAATCCAATGTAGTTTTTCAAAAAACTTCAAGAGATTAAGAGTATACTCCTCACGATCACTAAATTTATCTATTTCGTTTTCTGTTAAATTTACCCAATCTTTTTGAATTTCTTCGTTGTTAAAATTGATGATAACATTTCTATCTCCAGCTAACCTCATCCAAAAATAATAATCCTTATCATCTAAAATTCTAGGATAATTGAAGAAATAAGATAGATTATGGTTAACTAGTTCAACCCTCTCTTTTTTTGCCAAGTCTTTTCTATAAAACAAATCTGTGGTTTTTAAGTTGAACCTGAAATAGTTATCTTTATCTGAATATAGAAAATTAGTTATTTTAGCACCTAACAAACCAAAAAGTGCTGCATTGTATTTGCAATTTTCAAATGTTAAATTTTTGTATAATCCAGAATATTCAAATATTCCAGTTAATCCTTTTCCCTTCTTTCCAGTAAAGATATCCAAATTTACTTCCTTGGTAAGATTTTGTGAAATTAAATAGTTTTTAACTCTATTGAATATACTCTTTATACTAGCAATATCATAAGGATCCATTCGATCCAAATAAAGCCTTCTTAGAGTTAAATAAAAAAAGGTGTTTTTTTCAAAGAATGGATGTGTATAACGATTTGTCCTTATAGCAGTTTCATAATAAGGAATTAAGGCATTAAAGGAAATTTTATCGAAAAATCCCTTAATTTCACTGTCTACAAAAGATTTAAAGTCATCAAGTGTTTTACGTTGGTCAAAACAATCCATAGTTTTTTCCAAAACATAATTGTAAAAAGCCGAGATACTTTTAACCCGATTATCGTTCGGATATTTGTTTTGATTTTCAATTACATATTTTTCTATTCGATCTTTCAATGCAGGGGAAATAGAAATTGTCTGCTGGGTTATTTTTTTTCTTGATAAAGGTCTTTCTGAAGTCATTTTTGATTCTTTTTTTAATTTTTTTTGACATTTATATAGTAAACTTTTGTATATATAAAATTATTAAAAAATAAATTTGCAAATTATAATAGAATAGATTGGTAATATATCCTTTCAGTAGAACAAACTAGTTTTGATCCTATTTTAAAAAGGTTTAGGGAATTTTATTTAATAAATAATTTAGAAACATATACTCCATCTAATTTATACCCTAAATTCCTGAAAAAGTCCCTTGCTCCAAAACCACTTATAACAGCTAATTTTTTTACATCAAACTCTTTAAATGCTATTTTTTCAGCATTTTCCATCAATAACTTTCCATATCCTTGATGTTGTATTTGAGTATAATAATTTGGTTTCATATCTTTTGGAACAAGTTCGCCAACCACTTTAATTTCTCTGACGATCATAGTTTTTCCATCATTTAATTCGGGTCTGTGAGCAAATTCAGAAGGCTTTCGTAAGCGTAAATACCCTACCAAATAATCTTCCTTTTTATTCTCATATGATAGGAATATTTCAGTTCCTTCTGATGCTTCATAATCTAATCGATATAATTTTACTTCATCGAAAGATTGTTTATCAAATACTCTTTTTTTCTTGCTAATTCCATATTCACGACATCTAATACATTTGCATGTTTCGTTAATTTCTGTTAATCTATCATGGACTAGTTGCCTTAAATTGCTATTTTTACATCCCGCTTCGATTAAATTTGCAGGGATGTCTCTCATAATTCTTTGTATTCGAACGTAAGGAGGAAGATTTATTTTAGCTCTCACTATTAAATCTATCAATTCTTTATCAGAATAAGGTGAATATTTTCCTTCTTTCCACCAGTTATACAATTCAGTACCATTTATTACCAGAGTTGGATAAATTTTTAACATATCTGGTCGATAATTAGAATTAGAATATAATTCATCGAATAATTGCATATCTTTAGAATAATTAGAACCAGGTAGGTTGGGCATTATATGAGCATTGATTTTTAATCCAGCATCTTTGGCAATTCTGATTGCTTCTATACTATCTTCTATAGTATGAGCTCTCTTCACTAATGTATATATATCCTCAAATACAGTTTGAATACCTAGCTCAACTCGAGTTGTACCGTAATTTAACATACGATCTACATCTTTTTCTTTACAGTAATCAGGTCTTGTTTCTAAAGTTATCCCTATAACACGTCTTCTGGATCTCTCAGCGAGTTTCTTAGCTTGTTCTAAAGTATCTACTCTTTTTTCAATAATTCCTTCTAATGCTCCTTTTATGAATTCTTCCTGATACTTTGAGTTAGTTGATAAAAATGTACCTCCCATAATGATTAATTCAATTTTATCAACTTTATGGCCTATTGCTTCTAAATCATTAATTCTGCTTTGAACCTGTAAATAGGGATCATAATCATTATGAATGGATCTCATAGCTGCAGGTTCACGACCAGTATAACTTTGGGCAACTTTTTCTCCAGGTTGAGAGTCTTGACCCGGACAATATATACAAGTTCCAGGACATGGAAGTGGTTTAGTCATAATAGCTATTACAGACACTCCAGATAATGTTCTAGTTATTCTCCTTTTAAGAATCTGAGTTATGGTATTTTTTTCTTCCTCTGTAGCAAAATCCAAAATAGTGGCATTTTTTATAACTTTATTATAATTATACTTTTTACCTATCCTTCCCTTAATATTTGTTATTTTGTCGCGAGGGGTTTCTGGGTTTTTTTCTAAATAATCTATTATCTCTCGAGAAATCTTTTTAATTATTTCGTGATTTTCAATTTCTAAGGAACCCATTATTTTTGAAGGAAAGGTAATTTGATATGCTTTAAAGGTTTTATAATTTTCAAGTATAATATTAAGAGATTAAGTAAATATTTTGTGATTTGAGCAATCTAAATTCAAATTTCTTTTTAATCAATTGAGATTTTTTTTCCAGTGAAATCCCTTTGGTATTTTCCAAAATCTTGAATTTTCTTTAAAGTATCAGAATCAAAAATAGGACCATCTTTACATACAAGTAAGCCTAATGGATCCAAAGTACATAATCCACACAATCCACAGCCACATCTCATTATTCGCTCAAGACTTGCTTGAAGCTCGATATTCCATTTTTCACATATTTCATAGATCGAATATAGCATTTTTTCAGGACCGCAAGTGTAGACTATTGCATTTGAAAGAAGTCTCTTCGAGTAAGTCGTCAATATTCTTTCAAAAGCCTCAGTCGCAAGGCCTTTGGTTCCTAAACTCCCATCTTCGGTGCAATAAAAAATGTCATTAGAATTCTTGTCTAACATTTGTTTTTGAGTTGTAAACATTAATTCACTTTTGACGTTTGCACCTTGAATTAGAATAAAAGAAATTTTATGTTCATATAGCTCTTGGGAAAGAAAACGAAGAGGAGCCATACCAATTCCCCCCCCTATTAAAAATATATATTTTGACTTCTCTTTCGGAATTTTAAAGTAGTTACCCAAAGGTCCTCTAACACCAATAAAATCCCCCTTCTTTAAGTTAAAAATTGCATTGGTGCATTCACCAACATTTTTTACAGTAATCGCCCAATTTCGATTATTATCACAGCCAGATATAGACATAGGTATCTCATCAACTCCAGGCACCCATACCATAATAAATTGCCCTGGTTTAGGAATAATGTAGTTTTTAATAGTGTTGTTCTTCATAGAGAAAGTAAAAGTTCTAACGTCATTACATTCATCAATTATTTCTTGAACTTTCACTGTTTTTATTATATTTTCAGTCAAAATCAGGCACCTCTTGAGTTTTGAACTGATGAGCTAAACCCTTTATATCATTTATAGATTTAAATTTATTATTTTTTAGATATTGAGTTATCCCATGATTAATATCAATAAGGATTTCCACTCCGTTATATAAAGCAGTTCCAATTTGTACTGCTGAAGCTCCAGCTAAAAAGAATTCAACAACATCTTGCCAAGAATCTATTCCTCCACACCCTATTATTGGGATTTTTAGTGTTTTATATAAATCATATACTTTTTTTACAGCTATAGGATGAATTGCCTTCCCGGAAAGTCCACCACTTCCATGGGATAAAATAGGTCTTTTAGTATTTACATCTATTTTCAATGCTGATAAAGTATTTATAGCAACCACGCCGTCAGCACCAGCTTTCTCAGCTGCTAAGGCAATTTCTACTATATTTGTTACATTGGGATTTAATTTTACAAAAAGAGGGATACTAAGTTTGTTTTTTAAAAATTTTACAATCTCAGAAGTTAAATCTTTATCAATACCTATGCAAGATATTTCAGCATGTGGACATGAGATATTTATTTCAATCGCATCAGCTCCTGCGTTTTCAGCTTTAGTGGCAACATCCAGATAGACTTCCTTGGTATCACCAAAAACACTTACTATTAATGGAATGTTGTACTTCTTAATTTCATTTATTTCTGAAATAAAATCATCGATCCCGGGATTTCCGAGACCCACACTATTCATAAATGTTCCAGGATATATCTCTATTATAGATGGATTTTTATATCCTTTTCTCGGTATTGGTCCTATTGATTTTGTAGTGACAGCACCAGCTCCAGCATCAATTACTCTTTTCATTGAAGAAAAAGATACTCCTAAAATTCCTGAAGCTAAAATAATAGGAGATTTTAGTTTTAAACCAGCAAGATTTACTTCTAGCATTTTTTAAAAGACAATAATGATTATAGTTTTATAATAATTATTAATGAAGGAAAAATAAGTATAAATTAGCCAATCATAATGAAGTCTTACATAGCAGATACTTTAATTGGAATTTTTGCATTTGATGAGACTGGAAACATCTTAAATTTTATTGATTTTGATGATGATCACGAAAAAATCCTTGAATTTTATGAATCATTAGAAAATAATATTATTCAAAAAGTGTTTGAGAATTTTTTAGTGCAATTGAAAAATTCTGGTTTTAATGAATTTATATTTGATAATAAAAAATTAGCATCATTAACTTCAGAAAAACTAGGATATAAAACTATTATTGAGAGAAAATCGTTAGAACTCAAAGCATTTCGTTTAAATCTGGAATATAACTTAAAAAAAATTGGAATAAACAAAAATAGTGAAGATATCCTTTCACAGTACAAAGAAATAAGCGACAAATTAACAAGAAGAAGAGTTAGCCAAGCTAGTGGACATTTTGATAATAAAATTACTCAAATTATTACAGTTTTAGACGTGATTAAAAAGTCAATAAGTCTATTCTCAAGTCATCTAAGAGAATGGTATGGTTTACATTTCCCCGAGTTAACTGATAAAATTATTGAGGATAACATGATTGTAGCAAAATTGATTTCAATTATAGGATCTAGGGAAAATTTTACATTTGAAAATATAAATAAAGAGTTTGATTTAAAGGAAAGTAAGATTAAAGCTTTAGAGCATTATGCTTTACAGTCAATGGGTGCAAATATTGATCTCTCTATGATACAAAAATATGCTGACCAAATTATTTCATTGGATAAATATCGGGTAGAGTTAGAGAATCATTTAGAAGGGTTGTTGGAAGATTATGCTCCTAATGTTAATGCAATAATTGGATCTTTGATCGGAGCTAAATTAATAGCTAAAGCAGGAAGTTTACAGAAATTAGCTTACATGCCAGCGTCTAGAATCCAATTATTAGGAGCAGAAAAAGCTTTATATAGATTTCTTAAATCTGGGGAAAAAAGACCTAAACATGGATTAATTTTCCAATGGAATCAAATAAGATCGGCAAAACCATATAATAGAGGGAAAATTGCACGTGTCGTAGCAGGGAAAATTGGAGTTGCTGCTAAATTAGATTATTTTAGTGGAGAATTCATTGGTGATAAATTATCACATGAAATTGAAGCAAAAATCAAAGAAATCGATGTTAAATATCCAAATCCTCCCAAAAAAAAGCCGCCTCAAAAAAGTAAGAAAAAAGCAAAAAAAAGATAATTAGGTAATATGAAAAAAAATGTCTAAAATAGAAATTAGAAATCATCCTAAATTTTCCAATGTTTTTATATCTGGCCCTCCAGAAAAATTGAGACTTTATACAAGAAATTTAGATGTAGGAAAAAGGATATACGGTGAGAGATTGATAAATTATAAGGGTATCGAGTATAGAGAATGGGATCCATTTAGAAGTAAATTAGCTGCATTAATTTTGGAAAACCCTATGACAAATTTTTTATCAGATAATTTAAAATGTTTATATTTAGGAGCTTCATCAGGCACATCTATATCTCATCTTTCAGATATTATACCTTCTGGAATCATCTACGGAGTAGAATTTGCAGAAAGAAGTATGAGGCAACTAATTCAAAATAGTTCAAATCGAAAAAATATTATTCCAATCTTAGGAGATGCACGGTTTCCGGGTAGTTATGGTAAACATATATTTACTAACATAGATTTAATTTATCAAGATGTTGCACAACCACGACAAGCTGAGATTGCGTTGGAAAATTGCACTTATTACTTAAAAAATGAAGGAGTTTTGGTTATTGCTATCAAATCTCAATCAATTGACAGTATTCAAAAATCAGAACTGACTTTTGCTCAAGAGAAAAAAATACTCGAAACCGCAGGATATATCATACTAGAGAGTATTAATATCCATAAATATGCTGCAAATCATATTATATTAATCGTTAAAAAAGAAACTAATTAAGAAAGTCAGTGATTTTTTTATTAGAGATCTCTTCATTTATTATTTTTTTGGTTGTATCCCAGGATTTTCTCGCAAACTTGGGCACTTTTTTATTTCTTTTTATATAATTTCTTAGGAATTCAATTGTTCTAACATCGGAAGGGTAACCCGAACCAAATTCTCCATATTTTTCATTGAGTTCTTCAACTATTGCATCCCTTTTGTCTTTGGCTATTATGGACCCCGCTGAAACAATTGGATATATATCATCGGCCTTATGTTTGGAAATTATTTTTTTAGGAGAATAATTTAGTAATCTTTCTATTGATTTACCAAATCTTTTTTCATTTACGTCAGCAGCATCTAAATAAATAGTATCTGGTTTCAAATTATTAATAATTTCTGCCATCTTAATTTCTTCAAGTCGGTTCATGGTAATTTTATTAACTTCTCTCTCATCAATCTCTTGAGGACTAATTACAATAATTTTATGTGAGTGGCAATTATCTTTCAAGATATGAGCTAATTCACTTCTCTTTTTTGGAGATAATTTTTTTGAGTCTTTAACACCTATTTCAGATAAAAAACTAAGTTTAGATTTATAAAAGCATATACCACATAAAACCATGGGACCTAAGACAGAGCCTACTGACATTTAATTCGATTTGAATTAAATTCTACCAGCCTCGTCTATCCCACATATTAGTTCTGTTTCATCCTCATGAATCTTGAATGAGTTCAATGAATTCTTCTTCATCATCTACTTCTTCAAGGTTTTTAATTTTAACAATAGGAATATTTGTTTTTTTAAACGGTTCAGGAATTTTGATATCATTGTCTATTATGAAAAGTGAAGTTTTATGGAATAAATCTGTGAACATTTTTAAGCAATGAAAGCTCATCTCATTGATTTTACCTTGTTCCTCAGAGATACCAGAAAATAGAGGATAAAACCCATCAAATTTTATTTTATCAGAGTGAGAGTATAACGATAATTTGAAAGGTATTGATCCTTTCTTATACCAATAAGAAGAAAGCCCTATGTCTTTTATTATATCTTGAACATGGGATTCAAATTCACTTAATTCTTTTTCTTCCAATAATTCTTTTTCTTCTGTATAATCCTTAATAGTCCACCCAAAAACGTTAATTTTTTTAAATAGTTCATTACTGTTTAAGATTTCTAATATTCTTTCAGCAATTTTCTCAGAAGGTCTCATAGATTCATTTTCATATGAACAAATAGTCCGCTTAGTCACTCCTAAGACTTCTGATAATTCCTTTCTTGTTATTGAATAGTTTTCTCTCAAGGTTTTCATCAAAGCACCATCTAAAAATACTACCCCACCACCTCTTCTTGCTAAGATATAAGGGTATTTATCACTTAGGATATTCTCAAATGTGTTTAGTGTTATAAAGGGTAAACCTTCTCTTACATAAATAGTATTATCTTCTAATTTTTGATATCGATTTCTAATTCCAATTAATAATGGTTTTGATTTGAGGATTAAGGATAAAGATTTAATATCACGAATTGTATCTTGATTCAGGTTATCTATATTAGGAAAAATTTTAATACTAAATACTAAATCATCTTTTTTAACTAAAAGATCAAAACAGAATTTACTTTTTGTAGTGGCAAAATTACCCAATGCTAATGTTTCATAATTTGCTTTTTTTAACAAGCTGTCAATTCTTTGAATTATCTTTTCAATCATCAAATCTAATCTTTAAAAATCAATATTTTATAAAAAAATTATTCTTTTTTGTATTAAGTAATGATATTTTACAAATATATAACTTTTACATTGGAGAATTAATAAATTTTTATAATATTCTTATTTTTCATTAGATAACCTAAGAAGATCTGAATCAGTGATAATCCCTATATAATCATTTTGTTCTTTTACCAGAACAGCTGGATACTTCAAGAGTAAGTCAGAGATATCCTTTACATTCCAATTTTTATCAATTTCTGGAAATGGTAATTCCTTTATAAGAGATACATCCATATTAATAATTCCTGGATTATCTGTAATATACTTCTGTATTTTTTTTGATGTTATACTACCTATATTCTGATTGTTGTCTATTACTGGTAATTGTGAGATTTCATGTCTGTTCATCAAATCTACTGCTTCTCTTATCATTGAACTAGATTTGATTGAGATAATCTCCTTAATCATAATGTCTTCAGCATGTTTTTTCGATTTTTCTCGAATTTTCCGCTGATTTTCAAGGTACTCATATATTTTTTTTAGTTTAGAATATGGAGGATCCACGGTTCCATTTTCAATTCTCGAAATTGTTGACTGTGGAATATTCAATTCTTCTCCAAGTTCTTTTTGGCTAATATCTAGTTTTTTACGTAAGCGTTTTATATCGCTCAAAGAGGGTAAAATTTCCATTGTATTATCATATTTTTTATGCTTCTTATGCATATTATAATTACAAAATATTTATAAACGTTTTTAATTATTATCAGATATGAAATGCAATGACTGCATTTTTCATTTAATAAGGAATTTAACTGATAAATAATTTAAAAATATATTTAAAAGAACTATTTATTAATTTAGAAGTTGGTTAAATGAAATGTTAAAATTGAGTCTAGCAGATTTTAAACCTATTGAGAAAAGTGATTTCCCTGAACTCTGTGAAAGGAAAGGAATTGGACATCCCGATACTGTCTGTGATGCTGTTGCAGACGCATGTTCTAGAGCTTTATGTGTTTATTATCTTGAAAATTTCGACCGAGTTTATCACCATAATGTCGATAAGGCTGCTCTTGTTGGAGGCACCGCAAGACCTAAATATGGTGGAGGTCAAATCATCCAACCACAATACTTTCTAATTGTTGGAAGAGCTATAAATCAGATTCTTAAAGAATGTGGTGATGGTACACATAAACTCGAATATATTCCTATTCCAACGATTTGCATAGAAACCCAGCGTAAAGTACTTTCTGATATTTTTAGAAACCTTGATCTAAATAGAGATATTCAGTTCGATTATGCAGTTCGGCCAGGATCAATAGATTTGACGGGAGTATTTGATGAATCTCACCATACTGAAGAAGTTCCACTAGCTAATGATACAAGTTTTGGAGTTGGCTATGCTCCATATTCAGATGTGGAGAGAATTACTCTTGAAGCTGAAAAGTTAATTAATTCGGATAAATTTAAAGATAAATGCCCTGCTTCTGGAGAGGATGTTAAAGTTATGACAGAAAGAATGGGTAATGAAATTGGGATTACTATCGCAGCAGCAATGGTAAGTAAATATATTAAAAATGCAGGTGAATATGTAAATTATACCAATCAAATCAAAGAAGCTGTTTTGGATTTAGCCTCAGATATTATTCCAGAACGCGAGGTAACATGCCAAGTAAATGTAGCTGACAATATCGAAAAGGGCATCATGTATTTGACCATTACTGGTACTTCTGCTGAAGCAGGTGATGATGGAGAAGTAGGACGTGGAAACCGATCAAATGGTCTTATAACACCTTGTAGGACAATGAGCTTAGAAGCTGTATGCGGAAAGAACCCAATTAACCATGTAGGGAAGCTTTATAATGTTCTTGGGACAGAAATCGCAAGAGAGATTGTAAAGAGAGGACAAGGAGATATAATAGAAGCACATGTTAAACTATTATCTCAAATTGGAAGACCTATAACTGATCCATGGGTAAATTCAATTGAACTAATTCCAGCTGACAATGTCAACTTTTATTCTGTAAAGAAAATTGCTGAAGAAGTATCAAATGAAAAACTCAGTAAGGAAAGCTTTTTTGATTTAAGAAAAAGACTTATAGCTGGTGAAGTTCAGGTATACTAATATTTTAATGTTGATAAACAAATTTTTATTTTTTATTCTTTTTTTATTTAATAGGTTTTAATTGAAGAAGCAACAGTTAAATTTTATAATTTAACTCTCCCTTATCTCAAAAAAGATTTCAAAGTGAAATTCATGGGTTTGGACAAGTGGCTGAAGAAAGAAGATATTGAAAAAAAATCAAAAAAAAAGAAAGAACAAGTAGTTCAAACAAAAAAAGAACAAAGTGGAAAAACACAAAATAAGGATCTTGAAAAACCATTAATAAATTTAACAAAATATATGCTTATTTGTACAAATGCAAAATGTAAATTTCAAAAAATAATTATGAAGAGGCAACTCTCTGAAAATGACAAGAACTGTCCCAGATGCAAGAAAGAAATGAAAATTAAGGGAGTATAAATTTAGTTTTAGACTTAAAAGATTGATCAAGATTAATATTTTGTTTGGAAAGGTTATTTAAATCAAAAACGGACTCACAATTAGGGCAAGTGTTTGGTTTCTTGCTATATTTTAACATAATATAAATTATAAAGCCCAATCCTAAAGTTAGGATAACCATGAAACATAAGATCTCGTGATAAGCGTGATCGAAGTTCTTGCGGCGTAACACGACTATTTCCTCACAAGTAGGACAATATACTTTATAACCCAATTCTTAATCTTACCCAATTCTTCTGTAATTATTTTTATGTAATAATTTGAATAATAATTATTTTTTGTTACATATAAAACTATTATCAGTTTTTTTTCTGTTTCTTTGCAGGTCTACCATAGTATATAGAATTTTTTTCAATTCTTTGATTTATCTTTGTATAGCTTCCCATTCCTAATATGGCTCCTTCTTCTACGATAGTTCCAGGAGAAATCACACTAAATGCACCGATTGTGCTTCTATCATGTAAAATAACTTTTTTTACTAACAATAAATCTCCTATAACAAGTGAACTCATCACTATCGACCCTTCACCTAGAATCGTATTATTACCTATTTCAATAAAATCTGAATCAATAAAACTGTCTAGTATTCCTGTATTATATTGAATGTTTAAATTAAAGATTTTTAAAGCCAAGATTTTTGCCCAAGGTAATGGATAATAATTATATATTTTTAGGACAAACCACTTTATTCTTCTTCTTAGCAAAAAAAATAAAAAATCTTTGTCATATAAATTTATATGAAAAACTCCCTCTTTTGGGTGATGGATTATATTAATAAGGATTAAAATTAATTTAGCGAACAGTAAAAGAAGTAAGATAAAAATTGAATAGTAAATTACAAGGGAAATGGGTAAAAAAAATATGATAATCATCGGTTCAATCCAATGAGAAAAAAAATCGAAGAAGAATACAAAAAAAACACTTGTAGGAAAAAAAGCAAACCAAATTAGGATTGGATATAGCCAAAAGAATTTCTTTTGAGTTAACACATTATTTGTAATCTTCAAAGATTCTAGATCTGTTATTGAAATCGACCTTGTTTCCTATTGATTCTTGAAATAATCTATATTAAAAAATATATCATCTTTATCTAAATTAAAAGCTTGAATTAATCCCTCTTTCGAAATTTTCGTTAAAGGGGAATTAAAAAATATTGAATTATCTGATAGAATACTATTTTTAGAAGTTACGGACATTGGCAATAACAACACATTGTCATTGATTTCTGTGCCAGGAGCAATACAACAATTATCGAGGATTGTCACGTTATCTCCAATTTTAATCTTCTTTATTATCAAATTTTTGTCCCATAAATGATTTGCTAGTAGTACTTTTCCAATGTATGCATTATTTCCTACGATGAACAACTCTTTTGCTAAATAAGATTCTTCAAGAACAGTATTTTCTCCAATTTGACAATTTCCTATAAAATTAAAAGCAAATTTTAATAACCATGGAAAGGGACTTTTTTGTATTTTCCATTTGACATATCTCAATATGAAAGAGCGTTTAAAGTAGTATTTATAATCAGTCGTTTTATTTTTCCATTCAAATATTCCTTCTTTAACAGGATTTAAATGTGTAATCCACTTGTAAATGAGTTTAGTAAAAAAAATTATAAGTAGTAAATTTAACAAATATAAGGAGATAAGAAATAAAGGAGTTGCAAGAAAAATTATAATAGAGTTAAAATTTTCGAAAAGAGTAAGATAATTAGGGCTTTGCATAAAAAAAGGAAAGAAAAAGTTAAGCATAAAATAAATAGCGCTAATAATTGGAATAAAATTTGAAAGGAAGTATAAAATCCCAAAGATTATTATATTAAAAGTGAAATTTTTGACAAATTTCTTTGTTTGTTTTTTGTCCTGTTTAGTAATCTCATAATTTTGGTTTTCATTTTGGGTAATTTCATTTTTAGATAAAACTTTATTTGGCATTTGTATTAAATTAAGAGAAGAATTATTCAAAGGGGAATCAGATTTTATTAATTGGTTATATTTCGTTTCTGACATCGTTGTTATAACAGAATTCTTACATATATACGTTCCAGGGGCTATAAAACAATTGGATCCAATAAGAACATTATCGCCAATTTTCACTTTTTTAATAATTAGCAATTCTCTAAAAATCATGCTGGCTTTTACGGAACTCCCATTACCTATACAAACATTTTTCCCATACTCAATAAATTCTGAATCATTGTGAAACCATCTTAGATTTATTTTATAGACCATTGGTAAAGGTATAAATTTAGAAATCCAAATTGGCCATTTTTTTATTACTGCTCTTAAACTCCAAAAGTAATAATTTTTTTCTGATTTTTCTCTTTTAAATATACCTTCTTTAGGCTTATGGATGAGATTGATTATTAATAGAAAGATTTTTGCCAAAAGGATAGAACTGAACACTAAGATTAGATATACAATATAAATTTCAATTGGTAATAGTAAAATGAACAAGAATAGATTATTTTCAATTAGTTTCCAGAAGATAAAAAATTCTAATATTGATGGTAGCATAGAACTCCAGATGATAATAAAGTAAACAAAAAGAAATTTTTTAGATACTAATGTATTGGTGGTAAATGGTCCATCATGAATTGAGACAGGTGTAGACAAAAATCTATCAAATAGAAATTCAAATTAAATTGTAAGATTAGTATATTCATTAGCAATTAAAGTTTTTGCTAACATGAGTAAATTAAGAATTATGGAAGAGTCTTATCATTTACTGAAAAGTTGATTGAATATTGAAGTAATTAATTAAATCCCCTAAATGATTTTTTTTCTTCTGGTTCTTTCTTTTTCTTCTCACCAGTTGTCAAAAGATCCCATGTACTATTGACTCCCATTTCTTTTAGTTTTTTACGCTCTTCATCCAATGATATTTCATCTTCATTTTCATCTTCACTCATAAAATACACTCAATTAATCTTTAAGATTAATTAACTAGTAGACTTTAGCTTAATATATTTATCTTAATTTAACATTAATAAGCTTTAAAAGAGAAAATTAAAAACTTCAAAAAAAAAAAATAAAAAGAATGCTCATTAAAATTTTAAGTATTTAATTTTATAATTTAATAAAACAGTATATCATTACAATTTTTATCAAACCATATTAGGTATTAAATATGACAAATTGTGCTCATTGTGGTGAAGAAATAGTCGGAGAGTCATTTTATTGTAATACATGTGGATATAATTATTGTTTAAGACATAAGGAACCCATAAATCACGATTGCATTATTATAAGAGATAGTTTACAACAGACGCCTCTACCAACTCAGCCTTATTTCCAAACTTCACAAATACCAGCAATTTCTCCAGATCAAACTTACCAGCAACCCACTACTCAAGGAATTGTTAGAGGAACTACAGATGGGACATATACATGGTATCATCAAGAAAACCAAATACCCGTAGATGCCTTTAATCCGGATTCTGGAATTAAATTTAAAGGGATTTTATTGCCTCATAAATCAGAATTGTTTCATTTCATTATAGGAGTGTCATTGATTTTTATAATAGGTATATTAACTTTTTATCCTAGTTTGATTAGATATCCAGGACTTGAATGGGCAATATTCATGTTGGCAGGATTTTATGCTACAGCTTTTCTCTTTCACGAACTAGGTCATAGACAAGTAGCTATCCATTTTGATCTTCAGACAAAATTCCGATTGTTAACTTTTGGAATGATTTTGACAGTTTTTGGTGTTGTATTTAACGTATATTCGTTAATATCTGGAGGAGCAAGTTTCCCTTCATTAGCATTACCAGGAGCAGTAGTAGTTTTAGGTTTAAGTAAAATAGATAGAACCACAGGCTTATGTAAAGCAGCAGGACCTACAGTGAATCTTGTTTATGGTACAATCCTTTTCATAATTTCATTCATAATCCCAATATATCCATTGAATATGTTAATTGGATTAGCAGCGAATTTAAATTTCATGTTAGGGACTTTTAATATGATTCCAATTGGCATCTTAGATGGACAGAATATTTGGAAATGGAATAAAAAAATATATATCGCACTTGGGGGTTCATTATTAGTACTTTTAATAATAACATATATACTGATTTATTCTCCTACTAGTCCATATATAATTTGAATGTAAAATTGAAGTGGATTTCTAATCTCATTTTTTTTTGATTCATTTTGAATCTTTCACGGTTTTATGAAATAAAGAAAAAATAATAAAAAGTAAAAATTATGAAGGATGTTAATTTTAAATAATTATACATTAGAATTCAATAATCAAGATATTGAAATAATTTAATGTTTACTTGGTGATTAGAAACGACCTACTGTGAATTCTGCGGAGATCCGATAAGTTACTTGCCATTTACCTGTAAATATTGTGGAGGTACCTATTGTAAAAAACATCGACTACCAGAAAATCACGAATGTACTTTTGAATTAAAGCATGTACCTGTTATCCCTGCTACCCCAAAACAATCTAGAGGACAATACCAAGAGGTAATTCCAAAAAAAACAAGCTCAAAAGTATATTTAGATAAAGGTCCCAGAACTTTAAAAAAATATTTAAGGAGACAAGAAAAACAGAGAGTAAGATCATTAAGAGATATAAGAGAATATTCAGATAGAGTCCGTAGATATCAAGGAACAGATTTAATTTTTATCTTATTAATTACTCTAACGGTCTTGTCAATGATATTTGTATCTTTTGGGATTGGGGAATATTTATATTTAAGTTTGAACGCACTCGCTACTAAGTTTACTATTCATACATTATTTACATCTCTTTTTATCGACCCAATAAATCCAAATGATCTTTTTTTCTTTTTCCAAATATTCTTCCTCTTTATTATGTTATATTTTACTTATAAAATAACCAAATTAATTGAAATGGCGAATGGGATGAAATTTATAATTAAATTATTCCTTTTCTCAGGATTATGTGCAATTATCTTTTATTTTCTTCTGAGGTTTGCTTTGATTCCTTTTTACCCTATTTATAATAATGAATTTTTTGATGGCGTTGGATTACTCTGGGGAGGAATTTATGGGTTAATTTCTTTTGTAATTTTTCCGGCTGTTGATCGAAAAAATACTGCCTTATTAGCATTTGTTCGAGTTAGAATGACTGGAAAAACGTTCTTGTATATGATTATATTAATAAGATTATTATTCGGATTAGTATATGGAGTAACTATTCATCCTTTATATTTTCTCTACTATTTTCCTGAATTAGGAGGAATTTTAGGTTCATATTTGGTATATAAATATAAGATTTTTACTAGATAGGGATTAAAACTTAGTAACTATAGTATTGATATTAGTAAAAAATATCAAGGAATAAATCCTTAATTTTATAATCTACTCCCTAATGCAAATTTTCTTTTAGATAAGATAAATGTCGGAAAAAAAAATTTCACGGATAATTGAATTAAACGAAGATTTAATCGATAATAATGACAAATTAGCTGCTCAAAATAACAAGTTTCTTAATACAAAAGGTATAAGAGCTTTTGATTTTGTTGGAGCCATTGGAGCAGGAAAAACAGCGATTCTAGAAGGAATAGTTAAAAGAATTTCTAAAGATCACAATATTCTAGTGGTAAATGGAGATGTAGCTACAAGAATAGATGCTAATAGATTAGAAAAACATGGTGTAAGAACAATTCAGATAAATACAGGTCGTGAATGTGCCTTAAATTCTTATCACATTTCCCAAGTTTTAAAAAATTATGATTTAAATGATGTTGATATACTTTTCATTGAAAATGTGGGGAATTTGATTTGTCCATCTGATTTTATTTTAGGTGCTGAGAAAAGAATTGTTATAGTGTCAATAACAGAAGGCCCATGGGTGATTCGTAAACATCCTTTATTATTTAAGTATTCTGATATAGCGGTCATTAATAAAATAGATTTAAAAGATGTAGTTGAGGTAAACATCAAAGAAATGATAAAAGATGCAAAAAAAATAAATCCAGATCTTAAAATTTTTACAACAAGTGCTCTAACTGGTGAAAAAATACCCGAGCTTATAAAAGAAATATTAAATTAATAAAATTAAGAATAAAAGTAAAAGAAAATAATAATATTATTAAATATAAAAGTTCTGATGATTATGTCAGTTAGGCAATATAATACAGAGTTAGGAACTTTAATTGATAAGATCGTTAAGGTATATCTAGATAAAGATAAATTCTTCGTGGGACAATTAAAGGGAATTTCAGAGGATTCAAACCTTATTCTGATTAATGCTAAAAATGAGAAGAATAAATCATTCCCTAAATTGTTTATAAGAAATAATTTTTATAATTTCGTGAGTTTAGAAGAAGAACCGTTCCCAATGATTGCGCTTGCTGACCGTATTGCCACTATTTTTTCAAAAGGTCATGTTAATTATATCGAAGATCAAAATATTATATCAATATTAAGTGGTAAAATTATTGTTGATGAAAATGGAGTAAGGGGAGAAGGTCCTTCAGCAGATAGAGTAAGAAAAATTTATGAACAATTTAAAATGGACTTAGAAAGTCCACCAGAAGAATAATTTTTTTTTTATTTTTAAGATTTCATTCAGATTCGAATAAATTTAGCAAATTTTGTAAATGCAAATCTTTTATAATATTTTTAAAAGTCGCTTTTCCTAAGGGAGTGATTTTAATTATCCCCAATTCATCAAATCTTCTTAAATAATCATTATCGATTAAAAATTGCACATCAGTATCCCAAACTTCATAAAAAATTTCTTTTAAATCGTCAATTTTTATATTTTCATCAACTTCTTTGCTTAAAGCGATAATTAAGGCTAAAATTCCATATTGTGACGGTGTAAAATTATCATCTTTACCATCAGAAGTTAGAATATACAATTTTTGCTCAAGGAAATTTGTTTTAATAAGTTCAAATCCTACATTTCTTAAATTCAAATAAACTCCACTCATAATTTCTTGAAAATCAAAATCCTTGCTTAAATTCTTAAGATCTTCCTCCCTGATTATTTTCTGAGGATTAGTTAATATGAGTTTTGTAATATTTTTCACTATTTCATCTACTTCACTATTTTCAAACAACACTTACATCAACTCTCTTTTATAGTTATAGTTTTTAAATTTTTAATTACTTTCTTTAATTCTAAATTTGGAAGGATAAATATAAGATTATAATTAGATAAATCGTTATCTATTTCGAATATTGGTAAAATTTTTCTTATTGTTCTAAAAATTGAACCTGCTTTATTATATTTACTTAAGATGGACACATTTGAAAGAATGATATTCTCTATTCTAATATGGAGCTTAATTGAGATATAAAACACAAGAATAAAGAAGATTTTTTCAGGAGTAGTTAATTCCTCAAAATTTACAGGTGGATTATCATTTCTCATGAATTTTAATTCGATCAAAAAACTGTTAAGATTTTCCTTAACAATAATTCTAAATTGAGATATTAAATTAATTTCTGTTATGAATTTATTTATTAAAATTTCAATCTCATTAAGATGGTTTTCCAATTCTCTAAATTGATCTAATGATTCAGAGATTTCTTTTTCATTTGTTGTGATAGTAATCTCAGTTTCAAGATTTTTTACTTTTTCATCAAACTCCTTCAATTGGGTAATTATTAAGGATAAATCAATGGGATTTTGAGGATTATAATAATTTTTTGAGATAACCAACTTATCTAATTGAGTTTCTATTTTTTGAAGTTTTTCTTTAATTTCATTTATTGGGCGTATTGATTTTACATAATTTAAATCATCATTCTGAAAGGTTGCAATATCATCATCTTTTATTTTTTCTTTTAGTTCAGATTGTAGATCTTTTATTCTTTTCTCCTCAGTATTGATTATATCCAACAAAGTATGATAATCCTTTTTGTATATTTCAAAAATTGGCCTCAATTCTTCCAATTTAAATTGAATTTGATCTACTTTTGATTTATTTTTATTAATTTCAAATTGAATTTCTTTTGCGGTCTTTTGAAGACGTTTTATTCTTTCAGCGTTCGATAAATTGTTGTTAGTTTCTATAGTATTTCCTTTTTTCTCATTTTTTAATCCTGGCACATCTTCTGACATCTCTCGAGTGATTTTATTGATTTGACTGAAACAGTGTTTTTTTTGTTTAGTTAATTCCTGAATTTTTGAATTAAAATCTGCTAATTTCTCATTTACTTGGTCAATTTGGTTTTTACGGTGTAAAAAATCCATTTCTAACAATTTTAATTTTGTTTTATTTGATACTAAGGATTCATTCAATTTTTCTAATAATTCTGAACTAGCCGTAATTTCACTTGATTTTTTATAATGTTTTGATAATTCTAATTCTCTTAATAAATATTGTTTTTGGTTTAAAAGCATATTGTAATTAACAATAAGAATTAAACTTTCCACAATCTCATTATATTGGGAATTAATATCAATATTCTTATGAGTTATTTTGTGATATTCAATTAAAAAATCTAACATTTTATTAGATTTCGTTAATTTGGAGGAGGATTCAGAATTTTTCTGTATTAAATGCAAAAATTTTTCAGCAGAAATATTATCAAAATCTTCAGAAATTTCAAGGAATATTTTGTCTTTATATTCATTTAATAGATTCTTCTTAATCTTTCCATTAATTAATGTGAATCTATCCTTAATTAGAAACTCTTTAGAGCCAATTGATACCTTAAAATTATTAATTGGAATACTTAATACCTACTTCTTTTTAATTATTGATTATTGAAATGATCTCTATACTCTTTATACTCTTTTTCTTTCTTTTTCTTCCTTTCTCTAATTAAATCAATTGGATCTTTATCCTCGTCCTTTTGAATCATATATTTTTCATTAAAGCTTTTATTCATTTGTAACTTAAATTTTTTAATCTTTTCGGAAACCTCGTCGCTAATTTCAATTGATTCTTGTTCGGTAGCTTTTTTAGAAATATCTGTTAATTTTTCTCGGCTTTTTCTCCTTCTTAATCTTTCAAATTCCCTATCAGAAAGTTTTAAATATTCTTCATAAGTTTCTTTTTGTTCTTTTTGTTTCTTCTTTAATTTTTCTAATTCTTCTTTCTCTCTTACTTTTTTCAGTATTTCCCTTTTAGCGGTTAATTCTTTTTGAGTCGCACGGTTTTCACTGGTTTTTAAGTACTCTTTAAAACTTGAATCTGGATTTTTAATAAAAAATTTTTTATATTCTTCGATTAAAATTGGATTTGTTTCCTCAGGAATCTTATCCAATTCATTTTCAAGTCTTTTTTGTAATAGTTCTTGATAATAAATTCTTATTTTTCCTACGGATTTTTGAAAAAGACTATTATATTTTAAGGAATCTAAAAGCTCTAACCATTCTTGTATTTCAATTGAAGGTATAAATGACACAAAATCTATGATTTTACTAATTTTTTTATCTTGAATTAAAGATAATCCTATTCTTTTTGCTAAATCTTTATCAATCTTTAAATTTTTTAATTTATCCCTAAAAATTTCTTTATATTTTTTAACTAACTTGTCTTGAAAATCAAGAAACTTATTTAAATTGATTTTAGTTATTTTGTTTAATCTATTATTAACATTTTGCATGATACTTTTTATAGTTGCAATCTGGGCAAGAAAAGTCTCATTCTTAATTTGATTTTCAACAATATGTGAATTTTTTTCAAAATTTAAAGAGATTTCTTTTAATTGATTTAATTTTATCTGGAGATCTTCAATTGGATATGTTAATTCCTTTATTTTTTCTAGATTGAATATTTGGTTAGTTTTCATTTTTTATTGGTATTAAACTGTGTTTTAAATATTTAGATCCAGATTAAATTTATATTTCAGGAGGGCTAGGGATCATTCTACTCTTTTTATCTGATTTTTTCATATTTGTTGAAATTTGCTTGGTGTCACTTAAAACATCTTGTCTATCAACATGGATAGCAGTACCTCCAACTAATTTTAATGAACTATAGAAAGAGTCATAAGTCAATACACCTGTATTAATTGATTTTAATATAGCAACTCTTGTACCTCTTTCAATATCAGATCCTGAATATCCATATGTTAAATTTAATAGTCCTTGGGATTTTTGCTTCTTTTTAAATTCTTCCCATAAAATACCATTATCAAATTCAGAAATAATTCGACCTAATTTTGTTTCCAATTGTATTGATACTTCTTGGATTGCTTTATATTCATTATTTAAATTTGAGATAATTGTATCATCTACCCCGATCTTATAAATTTTTAGTTTATTGATAAATGATTCAATAATTTTTTTTCTTAAGTGAAAATCAGGAAAATAAAATTTAAAATGGAAAGTAAAACGACGCCATATTGCGGAGTCTAGTTGATTTTGATGATTAGTAGCTCCAAATATCGCTAATGGAACTCCTTCATAATTGATTCGATCAATAACTTGAAGAAAGGAAATTACTGCCCTTTTGATTTCTCCCACTTCATGAATATTAGATCTTTCAGAGCCAATTGCATCAATTTCATCAAAAAATAATATAAAAGCTCCTTTTTCTTTAGAAATTTCAGCAGCTAATTCGACAACTCCTCGAATATTTTTAATGGTATCTCCAAGTAATGGTGATACAAGTCTATCAGATTCTACTACACAGATTGGTATATCATGTTTTTTGGCAAAACCTCTCGTTAGGGATGTTTTTCCTGTACCTGGAGGACCATAAAGAAGAACTGTTAGATTGGGAGCTAAATTGGTGTTTTTTAAATTTTCTGTAAATTCATTATATTTATTCAAAGCATTAAAAAAATCCTCTAAAATTTCTTTTTTAACTTCATTTCCTAAAATATCATCTATTGTTTCTTTAATATCAGAAGGAAAATAAACAGCTCCATATTTACCAAGTCTGTCTTTAATTACATCGTCAGTAAATACTGATTTAGTTTCCTTTTCACTGTTAGATTTATTCATTTTTTTTCAACTCATTATTTTAAATTTATTTATTCATATTTTTATTTTCAAATGCCTCACAATAAATTGCAATTTCATTAATAAAATCTTTCAGATTATCAATTTGAGATCCAATAAAATTAAAAATTTCTTTTCGATATTGGATTGAATCTCTAATTTTCATCTTATCTAACCCTAAATAGTTTGGAAAACATATTAATTTCATTAAATATGGAAGAACTTTTTCATTTGTTTGCAGATCTTTAAAAATGGAATAAAAAATATTTTCATCAGATAATTTCCATTTTAAAATACCCATATATATTAAAAAAGCAAAATTCATTGAAATCCAATTAATTAATTCTTTTGATAAAAAGCCCCGTCTTTGGGATGCAAATGCTAAATAATATAATATCAATGTTTCATTGCTAAATTGTGGATATAATCTTGTATTCCCATCTGTTTGTTTATTGTCTCTTAGAAAGTTGTTTTCTAATAAAATTTCTATAAAACCTTCCTGTGGTGCTAGAAAAATCCCATCAATTAGACGTAACCCTATCCTTTCAGCAACTTTTTCAATAGCTTCTTCTTCTGCATTCGCAATCGAGTCAATATAGGGTAAAAATACGTCATTTTTTAAGATCATAGGAATCTCATGGTCTTTTTTTTCCGGAAATTCTCCAAAATTGGGATCCAAGTTGTAGAGTGATGTTATGTTATTGATTATTTGATATATTTTTGGTGAGATTCCAGGAATTTCAAAATAATCTGGATTTTCTAAATTTTCTCGATAATAAGTATGTGGCTGTAAAAGGTGCCTTTGACATTCATAAAAATTATTAGAAGATTTTAACAACTTTTCATATATAAGTTTGAGATTTGCCCCTCTTGGAAATAAAATATCTTCAATGAATTTAACTAATTTATATAAATAAGTATTTTCCAAATTTAATTCATCAGGATTAGTGATATGACGTAAAATATTCAAGGCGTCGATAGACTCATGGAGAAAATCAACAATGTAATCTTTGATATCAATTATAGGGATGTTATCTCGGTATTTAACAATGAAGTCTTTAATTATCTCATAAATATTCGATCGGTACATCGCAGAAAATTCTGAAAGTGCCCTAACTTTACGAATATTTCTCTTTTCTTCTTCTTGGCGGATTTTATCTAAAATTTCAGGATCTAATAATAGATCTGCATCTAATTCAATAATTATTCTTCTAGTTTCCCTTAGAATTGGGCGCATATGACTTAAAAATGTTAAATATCTTGGTAAAATATCTGTCCATTTCTCTCTTTTTCTTCCTGATTTTACTGTTCTCGTAGATTTTTTTTTATAACTCATATTTATTAATTTACCATATAGTTATTTTAATCTTCATTATAGCCAACTAAAATTTCAGTAAATATATTAGAAATCTCAATGAAAATTGGTATTTCCACACGACACAAATTTCCAAGAATCCATTTATTAACATCTTTAAGAAGAAATCTTATTTGATTGTGAATCTTTTTATTAATTTCTGAATCGATTATTTTAGATAACCATAATCCTCCTCCTATTCTATAAGCAATGATCTTGATAAGTGGTTCGAATAATGGTTCTAAAACTTGTTTCATCATCCAAGATTTTGGAATAACGCTCATGTTCTTTTCTTTAAAACTTGGGTCATTTAAAATTGGATTTGTCTCATCAATGCTTAATTTAGGCATGAAACTTAGTAATAAGATTAAAGCAAAAATAGATGAAATCCCATTTATGGTATAAGAGCCTCCAATTCTCTCGAGATCATCTCTATTTATCGCAATATTGGCTAAAAACATGCAAATAAAGACATTTCTGTCAAAATCTTTAGAAACAACAGCATATCCTAAGTTCTCATCAATTTCCAAATATTTCTCTTCAAGAATCTTTATAATTTCTTCCGGAAATGTGTAAAATACATAGCGTTTTTCTTCACTCCTTCTTACATCCTTTTCAATTACAAGTTCTTTGGAGACAAGCCCAAATAAATTCACCAGTTCTTCAAGTTGCTTTTTCACATAATGATGTGGTTTATTTGGGTCTCCAAACATAGCAAAAAATTGATGATCTACAATATGAAAATCATTTCTCTTACTAAAAGCCTCAACCATTCTATCTATTATTGGTACCTGAGTTCCAGCCATTATAGCTTTTGCTTTAGAAGTTACAAATCCATTTAGCAATTCATTAATTATAAAATCTTGTTCATGAGTTCTTGATTTTAACACTTTTTGAAAAGCTTCAACAAAATTTTTAGTATTGGGGAAAAAAGCATTTTGAATTTTATCATTTATGGATCTCAATAGTATATCTCCGTCATTTTTAGGAAAATGAAGTTTCATATTGTTTAATCTTTGAATAAGCGCTTCTTTAGCACCGGGTATATTTTCTATATCTCTTTTTTGTAATTCGATAATTGCTATTTCAAGGTTAGTTTGGAAGTCAACTAATAATCTTTTCCATGTTGGATCTTCAGGAGCAGCCATATTTTTCTCTTACCATTCAAATTATTTTAATTATTTATAGTCCAATTTAGCTCGAGTGATGTATTTCTTAAAGCTTTAATCAGAGGTTTAATTAAAGTTTTATCATAAATATTTGGAGAAGAAATTCCTTTTTGAGCTTTCCATCCCATCTGAGTACCATTTCCCATTTCTCTCTGTCCATATTTTAAAATATTACTTAAATCTCGTACCCACCAATAAAACCTTAACCATTTTTTATTTGGATTATCTTTTGAATATATTACTGCCAATGCTTTCCATTCTCCCATTAACCATTTAAGAGTTATTCCACTAACTGGAAGGTAAAAATTAATAGGAAAATTTGCATGAAATTTTAAATCAAGATCTTTTGTTGAAATATTAAAAATTGGTTGATTATATCCTTCTAAAATAACTATTTCTCCACAATGCTGACATTCGTAATGAGATTTCATTTTATCCATCTTATTCTGACATTTAGGACAGGTTTTATTTTCTAATATCCTATATTTTATTATCTCTATATACTTTTCTTTTTCTAATTCTTCTTTTGTTTTACTTTCTTGTTTTCCGTATTTTCCACGCCAACCCCAGAGTTCATCAAAAGATTCATCAACTTTTTCTAAAGCTACTATAAGATTATTTAAAACGTATTTATCATAGACTTTAAACATTCCTGCATGTTGATAATTTTTCCACCAAGAAAGTCTCACATATTTCTCTTCCTTTAAATAAGCGCTATGACATATTAATACAGCAAATAACCTATTTTCTGTCTTGTTAATTACAATCCCTTTTTCTGCCACTTCATAATTTTTATTTAAGGAAGCATTTTTATGAAAATACTCTCCATCTTGAAAGTCTCCTTGCCCAATCTCTTTTTTTCTATTTAAATCTACTTTTTCATCTTTTTCTTTAATAATTTTTTTACATTGTGGGCATTGAAAAATTCCAGCTACTAAGGGTTCCGTCTCAATATTACATGCAGGGCATTTCAAATTAATCATCACTAATTATTAAAATCAATCTCTCATAATCTAAATTTAATAGTTTTAATTCTTTCTCTGTTAGTTTAGTAATTTGCTCATTTATTTTTACGAGATCTTTTCGTAATTCAATTAATGAGGTTTGAATATTATCTACAATTCCATCTTCGTTAAAAGATATTTTTTCTATAAATTCTAAATAACTTAATTTTTTGTTCTTACCAGAATAGTTTTTCTTCAATTTTTTCAATTTATTTTCAATATCCTCAAGTTGGTTCCTAATAGTTAATAGTGTTAATAATTGAGAAGTCCACTGCTTATATAATTGATCCTCCTTATTGATTTTGTCAAAGTTAAATTTATCAGAAAGTTCTATTTTCTCGTCTTTAAGATATTGGAATATCTCTTTATTTTCTTCTATTGCTTTATTAATTTTTTTCATTATTGGTTTTGTATTTAATAATGGTTCAAAAATTTTAATAAATCCATTAATTTTATCTTGAATTTCTTTAAACCTTTGATAAAATCCTTCAATTGTAACTTCAATTTTAATCACTTGATATATATTCCCATATTGATCCAAAATATAATAAAAATCATCTGATAGTGTATAATCATGTTCACCAATTTCTAAAATCAACGAATGAATAGCAGTACTTTTCTCACATCTCACTCCTTTCAACCTTGTAAGAGCTAAATTAAAATTCCTTCTATTTAAGAATTTAAATTTCTTGCTTATAATTAAATATAGAGTGTCATCTGGAATAGATATTGTATCATTCTCAATGGTTACTGTTTCTTCTCCTAATTTTATTATATAATCACCATCTTTTTGTTCAAAATCTCTTAAACTTCGAATATTTTTAAAGAGACCTAAGTCAATGTAAATTTCAATAAATTCTTCTTTCCAAAAATTTAAGATATTATTTTTATAAATATCATCTAAATACAGCACTCTCTCATAAGATTCTATAAGACCTATGTCGGATAAATCTTTAAATAAATCATTTCGAATGATATAAAGGAAAAGAATTATATACCTCATATCTACATTGTCAAGAATTTTATCGATTAAGTTTTTATCATATTCTAATGTCAAATTATTATGTTCCATGCCTAAAATCCACTCTTTATTTTTAAAAATACTATTACATTTCAGTTAAAAAGAGTAACTGAGATAATTATTCATTCCTAAAAAATTTTACCAAAATCCTCTAAAAATTTTCACATAAAAGCAAAAATATTTTAGTTTTTATTTCTTTTTATTCTAAATGAAGATATGTCCATTTTTAAGAAAATAATTTGGTGATTCTATTGGGAAGGAGAAAACGTAAACAAGTAACACCAAAACGGGTAAAACGGGTTCCTAAAATCTTCACATGCCCCGAGTGCGGTGAGAAAAGTGTAAAGGTAACAGATCTTAAAAAGAAGGGCGCTTTTGCCACCGTGAAATGTGGTAATTGTGGGTTAACTAAAGAAGTGCTTGTTAATTCAATTTCGGAGCCTGTAGACGCTTTTGGAGATTTTATTGATATCTATTATGCTGATCAAGAATTACAAAGATTAGAAAGAAGAATAAAAAAACTAAAAGAAGAAAATGAATGGGGAGAGCTTGCACTAGCTTATTCAATTTTATCCGATCTTTGTAAAACAAAAGCAGCAACATTATTAGAAGAAGATGATGTTGATTTGGATGATGTTAATAAATGGAAATTGAGAGCTGAGGAATATAAACAACTTGAAAAAAATACTCTATTAAAACTTGATACTGAAGAACTTGAACGTGGGGTTCGAACTGATGAAGAATCCTTATTTGCTGAAAGTGATACAAAGATAAAGAAGGAAAGAAAAATTGATGATATTTTTGATGATCCAGGGTTCTTGGAGTTTTAAAAGCCTAATAATTAAATTTTATACTTTTATTTAGGATTCTTGATTTTATATTTGCTGGAATGTACTTTCACTTTGATAAATTCCACAAATATTTAAAAAATTGCTTTTAGATATTAGAATTGCTTCCTTAAGATTTAATATATATATTAATAGGAAAAAGAAAATATCCTTTTTTTTTACCCGAAAAAGTAAGGAATGTAAAAAAGTTTACCAGTTTAGGAGATGGGTTAAGATCCCTGTCTACGTTTGGCGAATAGTTGTTTAAGTTCACCCATAATGGCTCCTCTCAAAGAGACTGGACTTGCAGGTCGATTAGGTCCCGGAGCAGGTCCTGGACCTCTTGGTGCCCCAGGTGGACCTCCGGGTGGTGGAGGTGGACCTCCAGGTGGACCTCCCGCTGGTAATGGTGCAGATGGACCAGAAACTATTGGAGCTGCTGATGTTGGGCTTCCTCCAGGTCTTAATGATGCCATTTGACTATTTATTGAATTTAATTGATTTTGTAAATTATTTACTTTATCGTTTACAGCACCAAGTGATTGATCAACTAAATCGGGGATCCGTAAAACAATTGACATTATTTTTTCAATGATGTCTCCAAACGCGTTTAATTTTTCTTCTAATGGAGCTTTTCGAGTACTATCTAAGAAACTTGCAAATTCTTCAGCGCACATTTTAACTCTTTAAGTCATGTAATTTTTTATGTTTTCTAATAATTTAATAGATTTTTGTTTAATAAATTTAAGTTCAAGCTTATTTATATTTTTTCAAAAAAATATAAAAAAAGAATGAAAAGTTTAACCTAGCTTAATTCAACTATAGTATCTTTTAATTTAATCCATAAAGTATTTATTTCATCTCTTACTTCAGTAAATTGATATATTTTTTTAAGTAATATATCTCGAGCTCTATCAAAATCTCTTTGAACATCATTCAATTCTTGGTCAAGGATGTTTAATTTATCACCATCAATTAACTTATTTTTTGCTTTCTCAACATCTAACGCCTTTTTTATTACAACAGATCTTTTATCAGCTACATCTGCTAAGGCATTGACAAATTCTTCTTTTTTTTGAACCAAATATTCCTTTTGTACAGCAAGATCTTTAATTGCATTCAAATATATATTATTTCCCTTGATATAATCATCATTTTTTTGGATTATTTCTTTATATAATTTTACTTCCTCGTCTTTAATGTTAGATCTGTGTTCTCGTGCGAGAGTTTGCATTTGTTTTAATACATCTCTAAAAGTTCGATTTAACATTTCTCTGTTTATATTTGCTTTGGTAATATTTTCTGCATATTTTATTTGAGAATTAATAAGAGCACTCTGAGATTTAGCCAATTTCCTAAATCGGGAGACTAATTCTTTTTCCATCTTTGCTAACTCTAACTCATCCTCATGCGTAATTATTGGGCTCATTTTAAATCCTACTCCATTACTTTTTATAGTATTTAATAAATTTCTTATGTGATTTACTTATTTTGATTAATATAATATTTTTAATATTTAAGTTTATATTGAAAAGGATGCTGTTAAAATATTATCTTTATAATTTGCTTTAATAATTTTTGCTTCAATCTCTTTTCCAATAAATTTTTCAATATTCATGATTGGTTTGTTTAAAATAAGCTTAATACCAAAATTATTATCTATTTTTCCGATATATTCTCTTTTCCAACGCCCTTTAGAAATGACTTTTAGTCTTAATGAGTCATTTTTTTTTACATTTAGAGATGCTCCAGTTTTACGTTTATGAATTCCAAAATCTTTTGGTCCCAATTTCAATTTAATATTATATTTTTTTTCAAGACTAGATAATTGGTTATAAAAATAACCCCAACTTTTTGGTCTGATTTTTTTTAACCTCCTACCTGTTTTATATATCAAATATTTTTGGATACCAATTTGAATTTTCTTTTCTGAATATCCTGCATTTCTTTGATCTATGATATATTGAATAATCTCTTCGATATCGTTGTCATTTTCTCCGGGAAACCAGACAGGGGCAATTAGTAAATCAATTTTTGTATCTAATAAGATTTTTATGCTTTTTTTAAGATTTTCTATATCATAATCCTCGCAATTGCACAAATAACCTGATTTTCCTTGGTTCAATGAATTTAGACTAATGTTTATCCTTGTAATTTTAGCATCTTCTAATTGGCTAATTTTTTCTTCATTAAGCAATAATCCATTTGTTTGTATTGATATAATTTCGACTCCTTTTATCTTCCAAATTTCTTTGATTAAGTCAAATAAATTAGGATAGAGTAGTATTTCTCCATATGGTGCAAAATGTATTTCAATTTTATATTGACCTTTAAATTCTATTAAATCTCTTAATTTTTGTAGTAGATAATTAGAGTCGATAATAAAATTGGTTTCATAATCTCCAGCACTTACAAAGCAATACTTACATTTTAAGTTACACAAGGTTAAAGGTTTTAATTCAATAACATTTGTTCCTCTATCAATTATACCTATAAAATCTATGCCAAACAACGGAATTTCTGATTCTTCATCAACATATATTATTTCAGTAGTCATTTCTCTTTATCAGAGTTTATATCGTAAAATTCCTATAATTGAGCCTAAATTTACTAACTGTTCTCCAGTAATATTTTCGGTACTCATGATATTAATTTCACCACCACTTTTTTCAACATTAGTAATAATTTCTTCTATTTTTAGCTTATTTTTTTTTGAAGCCCCTCTAATTAACACGTCTGCTATTAATAAATCTTGAATTGCTCCTTTATTAGAAGCTTCAGATACTTCTTCAAGGCCAATAACAATATAATCAGGATCATTAGCAAAAAGAGTCATAATATTTTCGATTTTTTCAGTTTCTTGTATAATTTTTATTTTATTTTTAAGATTAGCTAACTCACTTGATTTTAAAGTTTCTCTAATTGCACTTTCTGTTCCAGAACTGGCATGACTAGTCTCAATTTTCCCCTTAAAGTCAAATTCAGGAATTTTTCTAAGAAAACTTATGAATTTATCTTTAATGTTTCCTGGTCCACAGAAGATTATTAAATCGATATTAATATTTTTAATATTTTCCATTATAACTTTTTGTATATCTCCAAAAAAATCCTCCAAGGCTTTGTTTCGATAAGTTTGTTTATACCTTTTACCAGGAATATTTTTCTTAATGGTAGCAATTCTTTTGTGGCTAAAATTAGTAATAAGTGCTAACGTTGCCAAACCTGTTTCAATTGCTGCAATTAGAATAATAAAATTAGATTCAAATTTTGAGGTTTCTTTCAATCTTCTTAATTCATTTTTCAACCAGTTTTCTTTAATTATAGTTAATTTTTGCGATACTTCTATATTGAATGTGTGGTATGTTCCAAAGCTCACATAATCTTCAGGACCTTCCAGAATTTTACCCTTTATTCTTAAACGATTTGAAAATTCATGAAAAGACACATCCTCAACTTTTAATTTTAATTTCATTAATTTACGTTCGCCTTTAGTTCCTTCTTTAAGAACTACTCTTCTCTGAGTTAGAGAAGAAACAATATCATCTTTATTTATAATATTATATAATGACCATAAATCATTAAGATTCTCGGTTTTAACAGTGATTTCTCCATGTTTGTTGTCAATATTGAGAATTTTCAATTAACAAAACTGACTCTTAAATAGAATTATTCTTATTTAGAATAAATATGAAATATAAGAAAAGCTTAATTTAATTTGCTTGAAATAGTATTCCAAATAAAAATAAAATAAAAATATAAAAACTAACTTATTAGAACTATTTATTTTTCGCCTAAAGCAGCTTTTACTTTTTCTAACTCTTCCATGCGTTTCTTTTTCTCTTCTTCCCTTCTCTTTAACTCTGCTTCATCGACTTTTTGGAGTGAGACACCTTTTTTAATTTCATCTTCTAGTTCTTTATCAATTGGAGACACTTTTAACTTACACCTTCTATTTAAATTCCTCTGAAATAATTATATTGATATTTACACAAATTATAATAGAAATTATATATAAGTTTTAGTTTATAGAGAGTTGATATCTAATTCCATAAGATACGCAGATTCTCCAGATTGATAATAATTTTCCAAAATTACTGGATTCCTTTTGAAATTAAATTTTTCATATAATTCAATAGCAGCAGCATTATTTATTTGGACATTTAACACAATTTTTTTAATTTGCTTTAGATTTTTTATAATTTCAATAGTATTTTGAAGAAGATGAGAACCATACCCTTTATTATGAAATTTTGGGTTAATAAGAAAATTGATAATATTTACTCTATCTTTTTTTTCCATTATAGCTATAATAAAACCGATAAGCTTTTTTTTAATATTACGAGATTCCAATTTTAAAAAGATAGCATTATTTTCAATTAAATTCTCAATCAATTCCCGTGAAAATGCATTCTTTTTGAAAATCTTTTGCTCAAGACGTACAATTTGTTTTAAATCTTCTATTGTTACTTTTTTAATTTCCATTAAAACCATATTCCTTTTTAAATACGTTAAGAGGCGTTTTTTCTGTTATTTGGTTATATTTTAACTGTCTAAAAGGTGTGGTTTCTATAATGTAACCTGTCAATTCATAATTTTTTAATATAGATATAATTTGATCCTCAATTGCTATATAGAAAGGGATTTTAATATTTATTTTATCATAGAATATGAATTTATCATGAATTTTCAGATCTGTTATTAGGAATTTATAAAATTTTTCAAGATCTTTTTGTTTTCCCTCTATTTGTGCATATAACAAAAGTCCTTCTTCAGTAATTACTTCATAAGGTAATTTTATATTTTTAGCTCTTCGAATATATCTATTTTTCAATTGATAATAATCTTTAGCCCTAATAGTACAAAAATGCATTTTTATAGAAACTTTAGGTCCTAATTTTTGAATAAGGTTAATTGCTGTTTCATGACTATTAATTACGGTGGCAATTGAATCCTTTTTCAATTTGAAACCCCGTTCCTTAAGTGCTTTGCTATTAGGAAAGCAATATTCGAATTCATTTAAATTAATGAAGTCTATACCATTATTGTCTAAATAATATATGAAATCCTCTAACAATTTTACATTTTCATCTCCTGGGATAACTGGAACTTCTACCCCTACTTTCATTTGGGTATTTAACGCTTTCTTAACATTACTCCAATTTTTTCTTCCTGGATGAAACCTTATCTCATCTAATCCTGTTAGAGAAAGTCTTTCAGCAATATTCTCATTAAAATTAATGCCATTTGAGTATAAATGGATATGGAACTTTTTTCCCTTTTTAGCTTTGATATAATTAATATAATCAATAGTTTTTTCAAGATTTATTTCTGAAAGAGGTTCTCCTCCAGTTATACTCATCCCTTTTGCGCTAATTAATTCAATTTCTTTAAGTAATTCTTCTTTAGTCCTAATCTCTATTTCATCTGCGAATGTTAGATTCTTTCCTCTCCTTTCTTCTGAAATTGGACAATACCAATTACAATGATCAGGTTTTTGGCAGATACCATTTAAGAATAAAACTACTTTACTTCCTTTTAAACAATATTTACATCCTTTGGGAATGCTCCTTCCTTTTATATAATAAGTTTGGCTATCTGTTTTTGCTATTTTTATTTTTCTCATCTTTTAAATAGTTTTTTTCTTATAATAGATTTTTTATCAGCCAATTCTTTCAAAATATCTTCAGTAGTTTCGTGAATTTGAATTTGTCTCTTTAAAAATACCCCTGTTCTTCCATGTTTTTCTCTTCTTAAAAGTACTTTTTTTCTTTCGTTTAATGTATTGATACTAATTCCCACTTCTTTTGCAGAATTAGCTTCATTGCCAATAATTGAAATTTCTTCGTGCCCTTGAGAATTTGGTTTTATTAATACTAGTCTTTTATCTATACCAGTTACTCTCAAATCTGATTTCAATTGATTTATGTTTATTTTTCCTCCAAAATCATAGAATTCTATTGCTTTCTTCTCTAATTTTGATAAAGGTATTGTAATACTCTCCAATTCACTTAAATGGATATAAAGTTTTATGGCATCTAAGGGAGTAGCCATTAATATCTCTCTAAAATAATTTTTAAAACCATTTTTATTTAAAATTAATTCTATTTGAAATGAAGGTATTTGCTGAAAAAAGATAATATCTATATCACTATTTTCGTGTGTATCACCACGGGCAATGCTTCCGTGAACAAAGGGATTGAGACCTTCTTTAACGAATATATCTAATAAGTTATGTGCAATATCCCTTTTATTTTGTAAAATAGTCCAATCTTCTTTAGAATAAATAACATTTTCATAGTGATCTCTTAAAATTTTTTCTTGCTTCATAACTCAAACTAAATTTTTTGATTTCAGTAATTTATTGTCAAAGATATCAATAATCATGCCTAGAACAATGGTTTCATAATATTTAAACGAATAAGTGGCTTTCTCTATAGTTAAATATTTTAAATTCTTTACTCTTTGTGGTACAATTACAGTTAAAAATTTCTTCAGATGTTTATTTTTTAAAATTAGGACTGATCTACTACTGAATATTACATAGTTTTGAGTACGTAAGGTATTTTCTTTAACAAGATCATAGAAAGCAGAGAAATTTCTCTTGTTTAGCTTTGGATTAATCATTAAAACACCCAAATTATTAGGATCTGATAAAATTAGGCTATTATTTAACATAGGTTTTGAATGGTTTAATATAATGTAATTAGTGTTATTTATCATATTTTTGAGTTTGAGAGAATCTATAATAGCGGAAATAAGTGATTTCAACTCAGTACTTATATTTTTTTCAAATTTTATACTCTCTGTAAAATTCTTGGTATTTAATTTTATATTTATTATAGTGAAACCATAACTACATAACCCTTCTATTAATATTTTGGAGAATTTTCTTTTGTACCTCCTTCCAAATAATATAATTGGAGGACATGAACTGAATTTTTCTTTTAAAGATAAATTTCTAGTAAAATTCCACTTCTTTATAAGATCAAAATGATTCTCAGCAATTTTTGGCATTTTTGAGAACGAGTAATGTTCTAGAGCTTGATTTGAAAAAGAATTACGCCATCTGTGGGTAAATTTAAATATTTTTACACTAAAGAGTAGCACAAGCAATAAGAAAATTATAATTGTGTCGATTAAAATCCAATCCAATTGAAAAATACTTGTCATGATAATAGAAAATTAAATTTAACCCTAATCTACAACTTCAGATATCCAGTTTAAATATTTTTCAGAACCTGTTTCGATTTTAAATCCAATACATTCTGGGGTTTCATAACTGTGAATTTCATTGATTTTTTGGATAATAAGTTCATTATTTTCTTGGATTGTCTTGATGAGCAATAAACATTCGTTTTCTTCTTCAATTTTTCCCTTCCATCTATATATAGAAAAAACATTATGAATGATATTTACACATGCAGCGAGTTTACTTTCAACTAAAATCTTTGCTATTCTTTCACCCTCCTCTTTATTTGGTACAGTAACAAAAAAAATATAGTGACTCATATCTGATCTTTTATTAGTAATTTTAATTTTGATTAATGATGTACATAATATCAACTTTAATAGATCTGAATAACTTATAAAGAAATTTAAATTGGTATAATTCTATTAAATATACAATTAAAATATTATATCTGAGGTACATAAAAACTTGCTGCATAATGTTTATCTTATTCACCAATATACCGGGATTTGTTTAATCCACCGGAAATATGGGACTATTGAGTTTAATCAAGATTTAGTTAGTGGTTTTCTCACAGCATTAAAGGATTTTAGTGTCGAATTTTCGAAAGGTTCTGGGGAATTGAAAGTAATTGATATGCAAGTGTTTTACTTGCTATTAGTGTTTAAGGAGGGGGTATTGATTACAGCTGCAGCTGATAAAAATGATGATGCGAAAATAACACATAAGGCATTAACAGATATTATTGATAAATTTGTAGTCCAATACGGTAATCAACTCGAAAGTTGGTCAGGTGACGTTCGTATCTTTCGTGACTTTGACCAAATAATTGATGAAATTTTAAAGAGAGGAAGAATTGCTGAAATCCAATTGAAGCTTCCAATTTTAAAGATTTTCAAGAAGGATTTTCTTAAATCGCAGAAACAGATTGCGAAGAAGGGTTTGGTTTTATCAGAAGATGATTTGCGAGTAGTTAGAGATCAGAAACCAGAATGGACTGCAAAACGACTACCCAAGCAAATAATTACACAAGGATTTTTAGATAAAAAGGAATTTAAAATAGCCCATTTAGCGGATGGATTTCACACAATTGCTGAAATTGCTGAAGAATCTGGTCGACCAGAATCTGAGATTCTACGAATAATAGGAAGTTTAGATGATTTAGGTTTAATCTCATATATAGAAATCAAATAATTTTATAAATTACCTTTTTAAGGCACCTATATATAAAGTAATCAATTTTGGATTTCACTGTTTTTTGACTTATTATTGAATTAAATGAAAATATTTTTGAAAACTGCTTTACTTATAAAGTTAGTATGAATGTTAATAAAATTGCTGACAATATCTATGAGATTCCTCCAAAAACTTTAATGACACGGATTAAAGGAAATATCGAGAAATTTCAGATGATTGTTCCTGTAAAAATTTATGCAAATGATTACATTTTAGAAAAAATACGTTTAGATCGTACGTTAGACCAGATATGTAATGTTGCATGTTTACCCGGTATAAAGAAACATGCTATTGCTCTTTCGGATGCTCATCAAGGATATGGATTTTGTATAGGGGGCGTTGCTGGGACAGATGCAGAGGATGGAATGATTTCTCCTGGTGGTGTTGGATATGATATTAATTGTGGTGTAAGACTATTAAAATCTAATTTATTTCTTAAAGATATCAAGAATGTACTTCCAAAGCTGTTAAATACAATTTTTAATAATATCCCCTCAGGTTTAGGATCGAAAGGTAAATTAAACATAGGCTATTCAGAATTAGATAAAGTTTTAAATAATGGGGTGAATTGGGCTTTTGATAATGATTATGCATTAGAAGAGGATCTTAAACATTTAGAAGAAAATGGATGTTTAAAGGATGCTGATGCTAGTTTAGTTTCACAAAAAGCGAAACAGCGAGCTATAAAACAGCTTGGTTCTTTAGGAAGTGGAAATCACTTTCTTGAAATACAAAAAGTTGATCAAATTTATAATGAGGGTATTGCTAAAGCTATGGGAATTTATGAAAAGAATCAAATTACAATTATGGTTCACACAGGAAGTAGAGCTCTTGGACATCAAGTATGTACAGATTCTTTGCGCAGTATTGAACAGGCAATGAAAGAATACAATATAAAAGTTCCTGATAGAGAATTAGCTTGTGTTCCTGCAAATACATCTGAAGCACAAAACTATTTGAAACAGATGTCATGTGCTGCTAATTTTGGATTTACAAATCGTCAATTAATCACTCATTGGTTAAGAGAATCCTTTCAAAATACCTTTAAAAAAGATATAGACGATTTGGATTTACATTTAATCTATGGTGTTTGCCATAATATTTTGAAAATAGAAGAACATGAAATTGATGGAAAAAAAGTGAAATTAAATGTTCATAGAAAAGGTGCAACTAGAGCATTTCCACCAGAACATCCTGTTCTACCATCTGAGTATAAATCTATTGGTCAGCCTGCATTAATCCCAGGAACGATGGGTTCTGCTTCTTATCTTTGTGTAGGTAAAAAGAATGCTATGGATCTGTCATTTGGTTCTACTGCGCATGGCTCTGGAAGAGTTATGTCTAGAGCTAAAGCTACTAAGAAATATTGGGGAGAACGAGTTAAAGATAGCCTAAGTAAACAAGGTATAATGGTGAAAGCTGCTTCGATGAAAGTAATCGCTGAAGAGGCTCCTGGGGCATATAAAGATATTGATCAAGTTGTTCAAGTAAGTCATGATCTAGGAATTGTTGAAAAAGTAGTAAGATTAGTTCCTGTAGGTGTGGTAAAGGGCTAAATTCTTATTTAGATATCAAAAACAATATTTATTTTTACATTATTCTTTTTTTCTTCGATCTTCATGAAAGAATAAGTTATAGCTTTGACTTCTGTACCTGGTTCATGTTTTTGTTTATCAAATTTTTCTCCAGAAGCATGTGCTTTTAAAAAATATTTTCCTTTATCTTTTTTTATAGGGTGAATACTTATTTTGTTAAATATAAGTTCTTCTACATCAAAAAGATAAAGGAATTCTGAAAGGAAATCAAATAATAATGCTTCTTTATCTTCTGCTTCAATTTTTATAGTTCTATCAATTTTTGGAGTTATTATTTTTAAACTGGGTGTAATTGTTTCCATTAAACTATATGCTGTTTGCTCAAAAGCTTCTTCCAAGGAATTGCCCCGAATTTCAACTGAAACATCAGCAGTGTGATTCAGAAATTTATACCCTGCTTTTTTCATCTTTTCGTTAACGATTGATTGATAATTGCATTATTTTGAAATGTTTGATATAGATAGCATTTTAGCAGTTATATAACTTTCTTAGTAGTTTAAATTGATTTTAGAAAATGTTACTATATGTTTTATACAATTGCGGATGATTTGATCTTTTATCAAGTATTTTCCTTTGTTAAAAAATACACAAATTATGAACTAAAACTGCGTGAATATTTTTATGAAAAGACTCAGGGAATCTATCCAGAATTTATAGTAGTAATTAGGCAATTTATCTTCTTTTTTATTAAAAAAGAACATTATTTCAATGCTAAAGAGTATTTAGACTCTATGAGAAGGGAGCTAATTAATAGAAAGATTATAATCATAAGAATTGAAAGAATTCTAATTAATATGTTGTTTAGTTTTTTTCCTGATTTAAACATAGATACTGTAAAAATAGAGAACGATTATGAATCAGGTAAAAGAGAAATTTCAGTATATTTCCTTTTTTTTAAAGAAAGGGGTATTGCAATAGGGCGTAATGGAGATTATATTAGAGCAGTAAACGAAATATTTGAAAAATATGTTAAATTTGTGAACAAAAATTCTCCAGTAAGAGTAAAGTGTAAATTCAAGGAATAAAGTCAATTTACTACGATTTTACCATGGTACATCTTTTAAACCTATGAAATAAGCTACTGTATTCGCAATAATACTTACAGCAGGGGTTAAAATTATCAAAAAAACTAGGATAAAAGTATCTGGTAATAAAAACAGATTTGGTGCAATAAAACCAGGGATTGAGATAAATAATAATGCAACTAAGGCAAAATCAAGTTGATCTACTATCCAAAAAGGAGCTCCGCTTTTAATATCAAATCTCCTTTTAAAAAATGAACCTATCAAATCACCTAATACAGCCCCATATGAGGCTAAAACAATTCTTATAATTAAGACAAGGAAATTAATTGGAAATTCTCCACCTATAAAATAATATTCAAAAACTTTCATATTGTTATATAGAATATATTGTCCTGAGGCAGCCGCATCCCCAATAACCTCCTGAATCGGTAACCATAAACCATTAAAAAGGAGAAAAATGCAGAAAGAAATAGGAATTCCAATATATAAAGGTCCTTTTAGTCCTTTCCAAGTTTTATGATCCCCTAGGATTCTCCTTCCATCACGGAAATTTCTCCCACCATCAATAGGTTTACCTCCACCAGTGATAACCATTGAAGCATTTGAAATGTAAGCTGGAACAATGATAAGAAGGCTAAATATCAATAGAGCAACCCAATCAGCCCAATTAAAAATAAACGAAATTACAAGAAAATTAGCTAAAATTAATGTTGCAAATACTATTGCTAAAATTATAGCAACCTTTTTATTATTTTTTTCAGTATCTCTACGATAAATTTCAGCTGGCAACGTTAAATAATCCTTTATAAGGTATACTATTTAGTTAAAAAAATGTTTGATTAAATTAAATTTTTTTTAAATGAAAAAATTGTTAATAAGAACTTAATAAATATTGCTTCATAAATAATATTCTTTTAAAATACCGACAATAATATTATAATTTATTGAAAAGATTCATCAAAATTAGCTATTAAAGCTTTAACATTTTTCTAATAAATTAAAGATTAATAATTAACTTTATATATGCAATTGAAATAAATTATATATTTTAATTTCGAGTGCAAATATTTTTATGAAAGTGATGGAGTAATGGTGTAATAATTGTTGAACAATCAAAATAATAATCATCAATTTAATATCGATAAATTTTATAAAAGTTACCTCAATGGTCCAAGGATCTTTAAAAATCGAGATGCACTGGATTCCTGGTATATTCCAGAAGAATTACCTCACCGAGACTTCCAGATTAAAAATATTGCTGAAAAAACAGCTTGTGCTTTATTAGGTGATACACCACCAAGTTTCTTATGTTATGGGATGACAGGAACAGGGAAAACAGCGACTATAAGATATGTAAGTCAGAAACTGGCACACCAAACTTCAGAGATTAAACCATGGTGGATTTATATTAACTGCAATGTTGTATCGACACCCTATCGTATTTTGGCTCATATTTATAACACGATTTCAAGACAAGAAAAAATCCCTCCAACAGGGCTTCCCAAGGATATAATTTTCAAAAAATTGCTTGGATTATTAGATTCAAAAATTGGGAATTCAATTTGCTTTTTAGTTTTAGATGAGATTGATATATTGGTTAATAAAAAAGGTGGAAATGAAATCTTATATGATTTAACAAGATTAAATGAGAATTTAGACAAATGTAAGACTTGTTTAATAGGAATTTCAAATAAATTGAAATTCAGAGAAAATTTGGATCCGAGAATAATATCAAGTTTAGGCGAAGAACATATTGTCTTTCCTTCTTATGATGCGAGTGAATTAAGAGACATTTTAATTGAAAGAGCTAAAATAGCTTTTAATGAGGGTGTTTTGAAGGAGGAAGTTATTCCATTATGTGCCGCTTTTGCTGCAAAGGAAAATGGTGATGCCCGAAAAGCATTACAATTATTAAGGAAAGCTGGTGAATTAGTTGAGAGAGTACAAAACAAAATTGTCACATCTAAGCATGTAGAAAAAGCTCAAGAAGAATTAGAAAATGATCATATTATGGAGTACATTAAAGGTATCCCACTCCAATCACAATTAGTATTAACCTCAATTTATTTAATTTCGAGATTCAGTCCTGAGCACATTATAATATCTGGAGATATTTATGATGTTCACTCAGAAATTAGAGGGTTAATACCGGGGATTAGACAATTAACAAAAAGAAGAATTAGTGATTATATTAATGAATTAGCATTGGCAGGGATAATTTCTGCTGATGTTAAATCGATGGGACATTATGGAAGAACCAAGATAATTAAATTAGATATTAGTGTGGAGTTAGTAGAAAAAGCCTTATTAGAGAGTGATAAGATTAAGGGTATAATGAATTATAAACCCGCCTTTTTACAAGCAAATAAAGTTAAACTAAAAAATAATATATTTAAAAAGTTAATTTAAGCTGAAAAATCCCATTTATCAATATTTTCTGCTAACTGATTTAGAAAAAACTCAGCAATATTTTCATCTTTATCTTTCAATAACAAAAATAATTTTGCCAAATGTTTACAAAATTTTTTATTCTCAGCCCTTCTTGTCTCAAAATCATGACAATTATGTTGTAAGATCTTTTTATTAGTATCTATTTCTATTATATAAGATTCCTCTTTTGAACCCTTAACTTTTGATTTAATAATTCCTTGAGTAGAATCAAATTTCAATAATTCAAATGCTGTATCAGATATAGATACTGATCTATTAAGAGTTCCTTTATCCACAAAAGCATTAAAAAAAACACTAAAATTGGCAGAACTCTTTTGATTTATATCATTTTTTAATTGATCTATTTTTTTTGCAGCCTTAAGTCTTCCTAATATATCATTTTTTCTTTTTTTTTGCCAATTTATTAACTCTTTGTTTAATTCCTCTGATAATTTAAGTAGATTATTATCCTTGATAAGAAACTTATTTTTAATACAATTATTAATAAAATCCCGTGCATTTTCAGGCGGTAGTATAAAAAAATCAAAAGTAATTCTATAGATTAAATCATTATATGCTATAGAAGGGAGATCAATTATTTTCCATATGTATAATAACATTTCTGGATCATTTTTACGAGGAATCGCGAAACTCATGGTAAATTTTTGATTTAATTCATTTTTTAAGAAGAATAATTAAACATTATTTTTTAAATCTAATTGTGTTGCTTTTAAATTATCTAAATCAATAATCGATAAAATACCAGGTGTAGGATGTATCCCCAAGGAATTCATAAAATCTGTTTGAGATTGAAAACATCCAGAATTAACCAGAGCAATATTATTATAATAACCCATTCCATTAATGTGAATGTGTCCTGTATGAAAAATATCTGGAATCTTATCGATTACAAGCCAATCTTTATTTGTAGGGGCTATTTGTGTTTTCTTTCCGTAAATAGGAGCTAGATGTCTGCATTTTAATAATTCAATCATTGTATCTACCGGTTTGTTATTTTCTAAACCGGGTACCAACATATTTAAATCAAGAATACTATCACCATGAAAAATTAAAGTATTGACATTATGAGTTTGTATAAGTGATGGGTTTCCTATGCATGATACTCCAATATTTATAAGTTCAGCCGAATATTTTTTTGGTACTGCAGGTCTAGGGATTGCATTCCTCACTGGTTCGTGATTCCCCGAGCTATAAAAAATTTTAATATATTCAGGAATTCTTGAGAGAATTTCTGTTGCTTTATTAAATTGTTTGTAAATGTCTGAAATGAGTAGATCGTCTTTTTGCGTGGGATATACTCCAATTCCATCAACTAAATCACCATTGATTATTATATATTTAATTTTTCCAGCTAGTTCCTTTTGAGTTTTATTTCCTATTTTACCATTTAAGAAAGCTATAAATCTATTCCACAATTTTTCTTCAAATTCTTTACTACCAATGTGTGTATCTGAAATCAGAGCAATAGATATTGGATCTGGCGATTTATGAGGCTCATAATCTCTCGGAATATCAATTATAGATATGTAATTACAATAAATTATTCCCCCTTTACTCTTTTCTCCAGGATTATATGTCCCTTCCACATAAACCATTTGATCACTAAGAATTCTTTCTGCAATTTTTACATTTTCCTGATTTTCTGAATCATTGCGAATAATTACATTTATATAATTCGTGAGATCTTCCAGTACTAAAAAAAAATTTCCATTTTTTGTCTTCCGAATTTCATTAACAAATCCTATCACTGAAACTTCTACATTATTTGATAATCTTAAAATATTATTAATATTGTTAGCAGAATGTACTTCTGGTCTTTTCCTCATTAAATTTCGAAGTTTATTAAATTTATCTAATGTTTTTTTATAAAAATCATCATAATCTCCATTTGTATAGAGTTTACCCGTGGGATCT
>JBHLNL010000059.1:0-17982 GCA_048941605.1 Promethearchaeota archaeon
TTCTTGTGATCTGAGGAGTTCTGACATTTTCATCCACAAGAATTCCTGAAGTTTCTAAATTTAGCTCTTTAATCTTTCTTAAAAAGAAATCACCCTCAAAATCATTACCAATAATCGTACAAACTTCGGGAATTCCACCTAAAGAATGAATGAATTGCAAAACTAATCCAGTTGCACCAATGTAAATATCACTATTCTCTATTTTTACATTTGGAACTGGAGCATCGGGAGAAATCCTATCAGTATATCCAAAAATATATTTATCTATAAGTGCATCTCCAATAATTAATACTTTTTTATCATTCCATTGAGAAATCTTATCAATGAGAGCCATAGTTTTAAATTATTTTTTTAATTCACCTTGTAATTTTTCCCAGTCTTTAAGAAATGCTTCTAATCCTTGATCTGTGTTAGGATGCTTAAACATTTTTTCAAGAACAGCAAATGGGATTGTAGCAATATGTGCACCCATTTTTGCTGACTCTATAACTTGTCTAGCATTTCTAACCGAAGCAACTATTATTTGAGACTTGAAATCATAAGCACGGATAATTTCCATTGATTCCCAAAGCATATCAATTTCATTTTGACCGTTATCCATTAATCTTCCAATAAAAGGACTTATATATGAAGCTCCAGCTTTTGCTGCAATTAAAATTTGATTCTGCGAAAATACAAGAGTTACGTTAGTTTTAATCCCTTCTGCTTCAAGCATTTTAACTGCTTTAATCCCTTCTTTTGTAAAAGGAATTTTGACTACAATATTCGGTGCAATTTTCGCTAATACACGAGCCTCATTAACCATTTCTTCGGTAGATAACCCAATAACTTCTCCACTGACAGGTCCATCGACAATTTCACAAATTTTCTTTAATTGTTGCATAGGATCTGCTCCTTCTTTTGCTAATAATGTAGGATTGGTCGTAACACCATCAATTATTCCTAACTCTTGCATTTCTTTTATTTGTTCTAAATTAGCTGTATCTATAAAAAATTTCATGATATTTCACGAGTATTCTTTGGTGATTATAATAATTATTGGTTTTATATATTTATAGCAAATTCTTTCAAGTTTTTAAATATCATGTCTGGTATAATCGAGCTTATTTTTTTTTTTTCTTTCTTTCCATAACCAGTTAATACTAGAACGGTTTTACAATTTGCAGCTTTACCTGTTTCAATATCATTCAGAGTATCTCCAACCATATATGAATTATTCAAATCAATATTAAAATTAAGTTGTGCTTCAAGAATCATCCCTGGATGTGGTTTCCTACAATTACATGGCCCTGTAAAATCAGGATGGTGAGGACAATAATAAATATTATCTATTTGCACATCATTATGCTTTAATGTTTTCAGCATTTTATTATGAATTACTTCAAGAATTTTTTCTGTGAAAATACCTCTCGCAATACCTGCTTGGTTCGTAATGATAATAAGCAAGAAGCCCTTTCTTTTGAGAATTTTCAAAGCATCAATTGAACCTTTAATAAATTTGAAATTTTTTGGATCAGAAAGATAACTAACTTCTTTATTAATTACTCCATCTCTATCTAAAAACACTGCTTTTTTTTGATTAGTCATGTTCATCTGATTCCTTAAGAATTTTAATAACCTTATTAGGATCCTCAGCTTTTAATATAGTGCTTGAACTTGTTAATATATCTGCATTTTTTAATAGTTTGGCATTTCTCAAATTAATTCCACCATCAACATCAATAATAAAATTATGTTTCCTCTTATACTCAGATAATTTATTTACTTTTTTAATTATGCTTAATATGAATTTCTGGCCAGAAGAACCAGGATTTACACTCATTATTAAAATAAGATCAATTTTTTTTAAATAAGGAACTATTTTAGTTATTTCTGTTTCCGGATTTATAGCGAATCCAACCTTTTTATTATTTTTTCTAACTTCTTCTATTATTTTATCCTTATTGCCTTCAATCTCAAAATGAAATAAAAAGAAATCAATATCTTTAATAATCTTTTCGATGTACTCAAATGGATTTATTACCATTAAATGGGCGATTATGGGAGATTTATAAATTTCTCTTAATATAGGGATGACATCTAGATTGTTATTTTTATTATCTACAAATTTACCATCCATGATATCTATATGGATATAATCAAAACCTTCTAAACCCTCTATAACTTCAAAATTAAAATTATCTATTGCATGAATAGAAACTGCTACTTTTTTCATATATTATTAATTACCCAAAAAGTTCTTTTTCAACTAGATAGCAGATAATATGACCAACAGTTATATGACCCTCCTGAATTCTTGGAGTATCTGTAGATGGTATTTTTAAACAAACATCAGATATTTCTTCAATTTTGTTTTTTTTTTTACCAGTAAAGCCAATAGTAATGGCACCTTTTTCTTTAGCTTTTATTAAACCTTTTATTACATTCGGAGAATTTCCTGATGTACTAATTCCAATAACTATATCTCCTTCTTCTACAAATGAGGATACTTGTCTTTCAAATACTAAATCATAACCGAAATCATTAGCAGTTGCAGTAAGAACAGATGTATTTGTGTGAAATGCTAGTGATGGAAGTGAATCACGATCCATGTAGAACTTTCCTACGAATTCTGCTGCTATATGCTGGGCATCAGCAGCGCTACCTCCATTGCCAAATAGAACAACTTTCTTCTTGTTATTGTAGGCATTTATAATTTTCTCAGAGATTTCTATTATAATAGGTATAAGATCTTTTATCCCTTCTTTTACTTTAATACTTTCATTTAAAATTGAAATAATCTCATTTTCCATATTATCATCTCTTTTAATAAGTCATATAACTTTATTTAATTTCCCAAACTTCAAGGCCATTTGGATAAAAATGAAAATTGATAATATTCCCCCCAATTTTTTCCAATTCATTGATTACTTTATATTTCTGATTAGGTTTAGAAAATAATAATAGATGTCCCCCTCCTCCAGCACCAAGTAATTTTCCTCCCAGAACACCAAATTTTCTAGAGATCAAATAAAAACTTTCAATCTCTTTGTTTGAAATTTTAGTACTTAAACTCTTCTTAGCTAACCAACCTTTATGTAGAAGTTCTCCAAATTCATCTAACCTGCTAATATCATTATCTTTTATGATGTTCCTCATCTCATAGGCAACATTTTTTAAATCATCCATAGATTCCATATACGATTTTCTTTCAACTTTATATCCTTTTAACACTTCATCTTGAATGTCAGAGGAAAAGTGAGAACCGCCTATATAACATAAAATTAAGCGAAATTGTAATTCATTCATCATTTCTTTACTAATTTTAATAGGATGTACTTTTACTATATCAGAAAATTCTATAAAATTAAAACCCCCGTAAGCAGCAGCAAATTGATCCTGATATCCTCCTTTTTGCTTTAATTCAACCCGTTCGATATAATATGCTTTTTGAGCAATTTCATGATTGGATAATCCTAAATCATAATAATAATTAAAAGCTCCAATTAAAGATACTGATAAAGATGAAGACCCGCCCATACCAGAACCCGCAGGTAATTCAGAGGTTGTTTCAATATTAAAACCATCCTTTATCTTCAAGACATTAATTATACCTTTAAATATTTCAAAATCTGTTGAATAATCTTTATCTCCAAACTCAAAGGTTAATTCCTTATTATAATTTGTTGAAAAAACTTTAATTTTTTTATCTTCCCTTGGTTTAATAGAGACAAATACATGACGATCAATTGTAGTGCTAATTACACACCCACCATGTTCATTACAATATGGCGACATATCTGTTCCACCACCACCAAAACTTACACGGAAGGGAGCTTTAGCTCTAATTATCATAATCTTACTAAATCCCTGTTCTTAAATTTCTATTTAAATTATTGTATTATTTATGGTTTAATTAATTATTTATTAAAAAAAAGAGTTTTAATTTTTTGGTAATTTAGTAATTTAGTCGTTGTAAAATAATTGTAGATCTTAGAAAATTATATATATTTTCCTGCTGATGAAAAGAAAAGTATTGATTACTGGTGGTGCTGGATTTATAGGGTCGAATTTAGTGGATAAATTAATTAATATGGATAAATATGAGGTAACAGTTTTTGATGTATTAGAAGAGCAGGTTCACGGAAAAATCACACAATCCCCAGATTATTTGAATAAAAAGGCTCGATTTATTTATGGATCCGTAACAGATTACGAAAAGTTAAAAGAACTCGTTCAAGACCACGAAATAATCTATCATTTAGCTGCTGCTGTTGGTGTAGGTCAATCAATGTATCGAATTAGCAAATATATTGATTATAATGTTCTTGGGACGGCAAATTTACTTGATATAATTGTGAATTGTGAACATGATGTTAATAAACTCATCATTGCATCATCTAATACTGTATATGGAGAAGGAAAATATAGTTGCGATAAATGTGGAGTTGTTTTTCCCAAATTAAGGGATTTAAATCAATTAAAAAGTAGAAATTGGGGTTTAAATTGCCCTATATGCGGTATAAAGGTTAAACCATTATTAACTGATGAGAATACACCATTAGATCCTAGTTCAATTTATGCAATTTCTAAACAAACTCAAGAACAATCTTCTATATTGATTGGAAAAGTTTTTGGTATAAATACAACAGTTTTAAGATTATTTCTTGTTTATGGCTCAAGACAAGCACTATCGAATCCTTATACAGGAATTTGCTCAATATTTTGCACTAGATTACTGAATGGAAAACCTCCAATTGTTTTTGAAGATGGAAATCAATCAAGAGATTTTGTAAATATAGAAGATGTCTGTCAAGCCTTATATCTTGCTATCGAAAAAAATTCAGCAAATGGAGAAATATTTAATGTCGGAACAGGGCAACCTGTCACCATTAGAGAAGTTGCTGAAATTATTACTAATAGAATAAATCCGAAAATAAATCCAATATTTAATCAAAAATTTAGAATTGGTGATATAAGACATTGTATTGCAGATATTTCTAAAATCCAACATAAATTAGGGTATACTCCTTCAATTACATTCGAAGAAGGAATTGATAATTTAATAAATTGGGTTAAAGAACAAACTAAAACATTTAAAGATAATTCTAAAAAATCAATGAAAATCTTAAAAGAAAAAGGATTACTAAAATAAAATTATAATATATGAAAATAATCTGAAATGGATAAAATTATTATAACTGGTGGAAACGGATTTTTAGGATCTCATTTAATTGATTTTTGCATTATTAAAAATTATAAAGTTTATTGTTTAGACAGACCTGGTCAAAATTATAAAAATTTGGCTCATTATACAAATGAAAAATTAACTTTTAATAAAAATGAAAAGATTAATTTCTTAAAAGAAAATATACAAATTCCAACTAATAATGAAAACCTGAGAATTATTGAATGTGATCTGAGGAATTCATTATTATTGGAAAAAATCATATCAGAAGTTAAACCGAAATTTATTTTTCATTTTGGAGCTCAACCTCTAGTAAAACCATCATGGGAGGATCCTGTAAATACATTTGAAATTAATGTAATAGGAACATTAAACATTTTTGAACCTATAAAAAAGTCAAATCTAAAAATAAAAGTTATAGTTGCGTGTACAAGTGCAGAATATGGAGCCTCTACCTCATTACATCGCCCTTTAAAGGAAACAGATAGATTATTAGCTGTTCATCCATATGGAATTAGCAAAATTGCTACAGAACTTCTTGCTCGTCAATATTTTATTAATTTTGGAATAGAAGTTGTAAATCTTAGATTTTTCAATCAAATAGGTCCAAGAAAAGTTGGAGATGCATGTGCAGATTTTGTGAGTGATGTGGCCAAAATTGAGTTAGGATTATCAGATCCCATAATTGAAGTGGGCAATCTAGATACTTTTCGTGATTTTACTGATGTAAAAGATTCTCTCCAAGCAATTTGGTTAGCTGCTATAAAAGGAAAGCCAGGAGAAACATATAATGTTTGTTCGAATAAAAAAATTCAAATAAGACAAATTTTGGAGATTATTCTAAGTTTTTCAAAAAAAAAAATAGAAGTTAAAGAAAATACTCGAAGAAAACTGAGAACTACTGATGAGGATATTATTTTAGGAGACAATTCAAAAATTAGGAGAGAATTAGGCTGGAAAATCACACGCTCGATTGAAGAAACTTTAAGGGATATGTTCAATTACTGGATAGAATATTTTAAAAAAGGATAAACAATCTTAGGACTCCTTCTTAAAATCGTAAGTTATAATTTTTATGCTATTTTTTGTAATATTTGTTTTGCAGTACGGACACTTTATTTCTATTTCTTTATTTAACTTTTTAAATATATTCTCTTTTAATGAGGAAGAACATTCTTTATTAGGGCAAATATATAATTTTCCAAATACTCTATCTTTATTTTTTATAATTTCTTCTTTTAGAATCTCTAATTCATAAGCTGTTACTCTCTCTGAAATGCTTTCTTTATAGTTTTTTATAAAATCTATTAAATATTCTGTTGTTGTTCCAAATCTCAATGATATATTTTCTCCAACTTTATAATTGTTTTTCTTACGCGAAAATTGAATGTTACGTATTATATCATTTATTACTCTTTCTGATAATAGTTCATCATCAACAGATATGTCTAAATAGACATTGCAATATTTAGATTCGGCTTTAATCAAATGATCTGCTGGCTTAACTGATTTTAATACTTCAAATTCTTTTACATTTCCAACTTTTTTAATAATCTCGGGAAATTCTATTTTTGGCATACCTTCCTTTGATTCTATGATGATTCTTTTGTTAGGCCATCTTAATCTTATTTTGTTTTCATCTTTTATTGCTCTAACAATTTCAATTAATTCCTGTGTGAATTGCATTTGTTCTTCTAAATCCAACTGAATATCTTTCTCATTGTATTGAGGCCAGTTTTGTAGATGAATACTTTCTGTTTCTTCATATCCAATTGATTTTAAGTTTGATTTAAACATTTTGAGAAAAATTTCTTCGCTTATCATTGGATTAATCGGTGCTAGTAGTAGCAAGACTTTATACAAAACTTTATAGAGAACTAACATAATCAAATTTTTATTAGGATCTTCAGAATATATATCTAGTTTCTCTCGATTTAACATTATATACCATCTACTTATATTATTTACAATTAAATCTCGTATTTCATCTGTAATCCATGGAAGTTGATATTCATCTGCTAATGCTGTTATCTTTTTAATTGAAGAATTTAATCTTGAAATTATCCATTTATCTAATTTACTTATTTTATTTGGTTCAAATTTAATTTCTGAAGGACTAAATTTTGCTAAATCAAGTTTTTCATTAGCATATACGTAAACATTCCATATTGTATTAAGAATTTTGTAAGTATCTGTATATTCTTTAAGGTTAAAATTGAAATCTCGACCAGGTTGAGTTACACCTATACAGTAAAATCTAAATGTTTCAGCTCCTTTAATATTTGATAAAGATTTATTTTTTTGGAGTTCTGGAACTGCCCCCTCTATAAGATCTTCAGGGCTTATTGCAGTACCTTTGGATTTACTCATTTTAGCTCTTTCCATTAATACCCATCCATGCATATAGCAGGCATTATAATTCTTACGGCCTGAAGATACCATGGCACTGTTTAATAAGCTATTAAACCACCCTCTAATTTGGTCTTTTCCTTCTATTATAAAATCTGCTGGTACCCAGGTGTCATAATGACTTACACCATCATAAATTTCTTGAGCTGCCCACATTACTGAACCAGAATCTAACCATACATCTAAGATGTCTGGTATTCTTTTTTTAGTGCCTTTATTACATGTTTTACACTTCCATGTAACTCGATCAATCCAAGGTCGATGTAAATCTTCTGGGCATTCTCCAGCAATCTCCTTTAACTCCTCTGATGAACCTATTACAGTAGTATCTTCGCAATCTTCATTATCACAAATCCAAACATTTAATGGAATGCCCCAAAAGCGTTGTCGTGAAATGCACCAGTCTTTCAAAGTAGTTAACCAACTTTTAAACCATCTACTTCCAGCCCAGTCTGGTATCCAATATATTTCATCGTTTTTTTTTAGCAATTCAGGAATTAGACTTTCTGTTTTAAAAAACCACTGATTTGTTGCTCTATAAACTAATTTTGAATCACATCTCCAACAATGTGCATACTCATGTTCAATTTCATTAGTGAATATAAGCGTTCCTTTTTTTTTTAATAACTCTAAAATCTCCAAATTGGCATCAAAAACATGCATTCCTTCGAATTTTCCTGCTTCCTTCTTATAGATGCCTCTTATGCTAACAGGGTTGAAAATTGGTATATTATTAGCTACTCCCACTTCAAAATCTTCAGGTCCATGCCCTGGAGCTGTATGCACTAATCCAACACCTTCAGAGGCTGATACATATTCTTCAGAAAGGATTATTGAATGGACTTTTTTGCTTTTTCTTGCGAGTTCTTTTTGATAGGGAACTTCTTCTAGTAATGGATGTATATATTTCTTTCCTTCTAATTCTTCTCCAAAATAATCCTTGACAATTTTATATTTGTAACCTAATTCTCCTGAGATTAGATGAGTTATTGAATTTTTTGAAAGAATCCAATATTCTTTAAGATCCTCTATATATACTTTAGCATATTCTGCTATTGGATTTGCCATTATCGCTGAATTTGCTACTAATGTCCAAGGCGTTGTAGTCCAGATTATAAAATATGTATTTTCCATATCAGCTGATTTAATTTTCAAAAATAAGCTTGTATCCTTGATATTTTTATAATCATGTTCATGTTTTGCTAAGGCAGTAGCACATCGAGGGCAACAATTTAAGGGTCGGTAAAACTTGTATAGTAAATTGTTCTCCCAAGCTTTCTTTAAAGTCCACCAAATTCCCTCAATATAACTATTTTTAAATGTAATATATGGATTATCCCAATCCCAGAAATAACATCCTAATCTTTTAAACTGATCGTTCATTATTGCTAAATTTTTTAACGCGAACTCTTTACAATTCCTAATGAATTTATCGATTCCATATTCTTGAATTTCTTGTTTATTTTTAATACCTAATTCCTTTTCCATTTGAACTTCAATTGGTAATCCGTGAGTATCATAACCTGGTGTATCAGTAACTTTGAAACCTCTCATTCTTTTGAATTTAATTAAGTAATCTTTGAGAATTTTATTCCAAGCGGTTCCTAAATGGATTGAACCCGTTGTATAAGGAGGACCATCAATAAATCGCCATATTTCTTTTCCTTCTTCTTTTTTTCTAATCAATGAATAAATCTCCTGTTTTTTCCAGTATTGTAATATTTTTTCTTCTAGATCCATTAAATTCAATTTTTTATCCAATAGTTCCACGAAAATCATCTTGAAAAAATGTGAATGTTTATAATAAGAAGTTCAAATTAAAAAATTTAATTAATTTACCTAAAAACTTATATATGGGAACTTCTAATTTACAAATGATATAAAAACATTCAATAGATATTTCAATTCTTAAATTGGGCAGTAATTAAAGCTAGAAATCACTTAGAAAAAATCAAATTTTAAACTGTTTATAATATAAAGAAATTCATGTTTATCTTAAACAGAATCCACATTTTCCAAAGGATTTAATTGTTTGCTCCCAGCAATGATTATGATATGCTCGATTACAATGTGGACATTCTGCATGACAATTATCCTCACCGGCAATCTTTTTTGAACAGCTAGGACATTCGATTTTATGGCAGATAACACATGATACTACTGATACTTCGAAAATCTTTTTAGAGATTAAATTAAATAAATCAACAAGATAACTAAAGGGAGTCCATTCATTAAAGAAGTCATTGAAAGATGTATGTAAATCATTTTTTATCTTTTCATAAGCTTCAATTTCAAATTCATTTATCACTTTTACATCTGGCATTTTCATGGGGTAATCATTTGGTAAATTTATTTGAAATTCAAAAGTAAGGTCTTCAGTCTTCATTTTACCTTTCATTTCTACATATAATGTCGCTGTAGATGGTTCATATCTTATATTTTTATAATGATCTTTTAATAAATCGATTTCAAAATTAATTCTTGAGTTTTTATCAACTAACCAAGAGATCTCCCTTATGATTTCAACTGGCTCGGAATGTTTCTCTTTCCAATTCTTATAAGCATTTAAATCCGTTAGAGGGATGTGAATGATTTCCTGTAATTCCGAGGATAATTCAAGTTTAGGGGGTTTTGGATAAGGTTCTAAATCAATACTTAAGAAATATGCTTTAAAACCATAAGTTAATATATGAACTTTTAGAGAAGTCAAACTATCATAGATTTTTTCACATTGGTATTCTCCTGATATCTTTTTAGATTGTACATCAATTTCTTTAAGGACGAATAATTTTTTCTCTAACTCATGTAAGATATCAATAATATGGGAAGGTTTTTTTGAATCCCATTCCTTCAAGATATTTAATATTATATATGGATCACCCAAAATGTTACTTACTTCATTTGGAAAAGTTACAATTGGTTTTTCGGGGTAATCAGTAAAATCTATTTGAATGATAAATGTGTTAGTTAGAGTTATAGTAAGATATACATTAATTTCTGCTTCCTTAGTACCAATTTGATCATAAGCGTATTCTTGTTGGATTAAACTCAATTCTGTATTAATTTCAATGCTAACTGGTAAGCCATCATCAATAGTCTCATATTTGGGAGGGGAGATAAACTTATCTACCGAATTCTCAGTTATTGAAGTTTCGATATCTGGAGAATTATAAAAAATTTCATCTGCAGAATTTGGAGGTGTAAGAAATTCTTCATATTCAAAATCTGGGGGGTATGCATCTAAATCTGGTGTTAGATATCCTTCTTTTTCGGAAGAAACAGCATGATCATCAATATTGGGTATCAATTCCTCCTCAGAATTAACTTCTGGTAATCCTAAAGCTTTTTCTATGACTGAATTGAGCTCATATACAATATCAACTACATTAGAATTAGGAGTCCAATTAATCAAGGAATTAGGCTGGAATTTGCCTAATAATGCTTTTATATCATTGTGATAAATTAAATGTGGAGGTGTATTTGGAAAATCTTCATCGAATTTAATTTCTAGTTCATATCTTATTTCAGGAGTTTCATAAACATACCCATATAAGTGTGCTATATCTCCGGAAACCATCCAAAATGAAAATTTTTTAGCGATCTTTTGAGCTTCTTTTAATATTCTTTCTTTATCCATCAAAAATCAAATATTTAATCTTTTTTTCTTTATAAAAATGATTAAAGTGTGATCTTAAAAATATTTATTAAAACTTATAAAATAAAAATTGTTTTATTTATAGAAATTAATTAGACTTTAGCTAAAATGATATTTCACTCAGTAATTCTATTATTTTTTCTTTATATATTTGTTTTGAACGATGTTTTTTTTGGAAATTACTAATATCAATTGAAATGTTTTTGAATTTGTCATAATTTTCATAAATAAGTTTTATTTTTTCAGCTATCGAATCACTAGTACACTGTTTTAAGATTAAATCGTTATTTCCTAAAAACAATGAAACATTATTACCACTTTCAGTTGTCACAATGATCTTTCCTTTCATAACACCTTCTAAAATTTTTATTGCGACTGCTGAAGGGCAAATATTATTTAACATTGGCAATACAAGACAATGATATTGATTGATTAATGTAGAAACTTCTCTATGTGGTTTAGAACCCAAAAATATAATGTTTTCTTGTAAATTCTTTTCTTTTACGTACATTTCCATATTTTGTCTAGTGATTCCATCCCCTATTAGGAATAATTGAATCTTGTAGTTTTGGTTTTTTAATAAAGAGATGGCATCAATAATGGGATTTAATAAATCATAAAGGCTAAACCTCCCTGTATATCCGATTCTAAAGAATTCCTTTCCTTTTTCAAAACTAAGCGTTTGGCTTTTAAGAAAATATTCTTCTACATAATAAGGAATAATTTTAATTTTATTAGGATCAGCCCCATAGAAAATTGCCATATTTTTTGCTCGTTCATTTTCAATAATAAATTTATCAGCATGACGTATAGCATATAACTCAAGATGAGGCTCAAGAAAATAAAATATTCTTTTAAATAGATTCTTGCTATATTGAAATTCTGGATTTCTTGCAAAAGCTCTTCTTTCAATAAAAACTACTGGTGTACATCCCATCCTAATAACAATTCTATTCTTGAAGATTTTCCTTAATAAGACTGGTAAAAGAGCTAATTTTGGTGCTCTAGTAATAAAAATTCTGTTTGATGAGACAATTTCTTTAAGATATCTGATAAAATACTTGAATAAAGATTTTATCTCTATTTCATTGACACCTTTATAATTTGGATAAAGAGCAATTTTCTCATAATCTGAAGGAATTGCTCCAAATAATTTTCTATCATTAACAGAATCTCCTTGATTTCCAGCTTTAAAATCAGAAAATGTACAAAAAATCACTCTTTGCTTAATAGTCTTCCTTTTCATAATCAAATCTATTATTTAGCAAAATTACATAATTTATATAATTAACTACAAGTAAAAAGGAGTCTTTACATTAAAACAGATTTTTAATTATTCTTTATTATAGTGGTTTTTCCGCCCAGTAAATTACTGTCCAAGCAAATTTTTTAAATGGTGACTTATCTAATAAAGGCTTTGTGAGAAAATGAATTAACTTAGCGATTGGAATATAAAAAAAACTATGACTAAAAGTACCACCATAAAGTTCTATATTTTTAAATCCAACCCTTTTTAAAGATTCAATCATAATTTTTGGACGAAAAGGTGCTTCTTCTTCAATTTCTCCGTAGGGGTTTCGAAATATGGTTTTCAAGGGTCTAGTAATTGCATTTAATGGATAAAAAACAGAAAAATCTAATATTGCTATTTTTCCATCTGGTTTCAAGATTCTATAGAATTCTTTTAAAAAGGGCTCAAATCCAATTTTAATTAAATGATGGAAGAAAAGTGAGCTTGCAATAAGGTCAAAAGCTTCATTAGGATACCCAGATCTTAAAATATCACCTGCTTTTGTTATCATTTTAATTGGACAGTTTTTTATGCAGACAGGAGATAAATCGATTCCGTGTATTTCAAAAGAAAATTCTTTTAAATATTTATAATCATCTCCTTCGCCACAAGGAGCTATTAATAATTTTTCAAGTTTTTGATTCTTTAAATTGTGTTGAATTATGTATTTAAATTTATTTTTAGAAAGAGAATAACTATAATAGCTTCTTATTGGATCATAAAATAGTTTTGAATTAAGAATATTACTAATTAATCCCTTTTTTTTCTTTTTTTCTTTCCACCATTCTAATTCTCTTTTTTTTTGATCCTCATATTCTATTTTCTTATTCATTAAAATTACTTCTATAGATTAATTTTTATATTTATTTTTTATTACACTAATGATTGTTTTTTCAAATTCAGAAATAATTTTTGGCCAAGCATATTTTTCTTTAACTAATTCAAATCCCTTTTGGCCAATTCTTTTCAAGTTGTTTTTTTCTGGAATTAACTTTCCAATCATTTTAATTAATTCTTGTTGATTTTTGGCAAAAATAAGATCGCTGTTTTTTTTGAATTCTTGTACTATAGCGGGTAAACTGTTTGTTAAAACGGGTTTCTTCATTGCCATATATTCAACTATTTTTATAGGGGTAATTTCCTTGGTAATATCATTGATTGCAAAGCTAAGTAGGCATAAATCAGCAAGTTCAATGTATTCTGTTATCTCTGAATATGGTACTCTTCCTGCGAGAATTACCCATTTAGCATTAACTTTTTCAATATAGCTTTGTAGCGATTTATAAATTCCACCATCCCCTAAAATTAGAAATTTAAGATTTAGATTATCTTTATGAACTTTTGAGTTATAGAAATCAATTATTTCCTTCAAACCTGCAAAATCATATAAATAACCCATAAAAAAAATGACAAAATCGTTAATGTCAATTGAATATTTTTTTTTTAAATGGCTGTATTTTGACTTATCAACTATGGTATTTTGCAGAGAAATTCCATCAGGGGATATTTCAATATTTTTTGGTGGAATTCCTTCATTTATTAAATAGTTATATTGATATTTTGTGTGAACTAAAATTTTATCTGAATATTTTAGAGTAAAATAAGCTATTAATCTAGCAAATTTTCTTAAATAAGGAATTGGAACAAGTTCATGTAAGATATCTATGTAAAAAAAGATAAATGGAATTTTAAAGAGTTTTGATAAAATTAAACCAATAAATCCATTAGTGATTGAAAATCCAACAATTACATCTGGTCTATTTTTTCTAAATAATTTAAGAATACCAAAAAAGTTTGTAATCAATGAAGATACTCGTCTAATATACGGAATTTGGAGATGTGCTGTACGAATTACAGTAATATTAGAATCTTCAAATACTCGATGAATGTTCTTAAAAATTTGTTTTTTAATAATACGTGATTTAAATTTTTGTACTTTGTCAATATCATAATCAAAAATTGTGATTTTTAATGTATTTTTTCTTGAAAGATTCTCAAATATGTGATGTTGAGTATGTTGTCCTCGTGTAAGCCAATCTGTTTCTTGGAGAACAAGAATATTCATCTGAAAACTCTTAAAATTATTTCTTTATTTTGTTTAAATTAATTTTTATTATTAGGTGTATTTAATTTATTAAAAATTTATTTAAAATTAAAATCTGAGATTTAATTAGAGAATAAAGCTCTTAAAGCAAATAACAAATTAATGATGAATGAAATATGCCAAATAAAATATTAATTTTAGGTGGACTTGGATATATTGGTAGTGTATTGTATGATATTGCCAAACAGGAGGGATGGGAAGTTGATATTCTAGATAACCATCTTTATAAAGATCTACATCCTCCAAATCCTTTCATTTATGCAGATATAAGAAATAGAAATGAGATTGAGAAATTATTTAAGGATTACGATGTTATAGTAAATCTAGCTGCAATAGTTGGTGATCCTGCATGTTTAATAGACACGAATCTAGCTATTGAGATAAATTGCATTGGTGCTAGGAATATTGCTGAAGTCTGCAAGAAATTAAAAAAATTTGTAATTCATATTAGCACCTGTAGTGTTTATGGAAGTGAACCAAATAAACTTGTTAAGGAAGAAGATGAAGGTTTTCCAATTGACTTTTATGGTCAAACAAAATACACTCAAGAAAGATTATTTCGAGATATATGTGATGAGAATAGTTGTATTCTCAGATTAGGTACGGCATATGGACTAAGTCCAAGAATGCGTTATGATTTAGTTGTAAATGCTTTTGCAGCTAGAGCAAAACTATTTAAGAAAATTACAGTTTTTGGTGGAGAACAAGAGCGACCATTTGTGCATATTCGCGACATCTCAAGAGCAATTATGCATGTTATTAAAAATAGTTTACATGGAATTTATAATGTAAGAGGTGAAAATCTTAGTCTATTAAGGCTAGGAGAAATTGTAAAGGGTATAACGAACTGTGAGATTGAAATAAATAGAAATATTGTGGACAAGAGAAGCTATATGGTTGATAGTAGTAAATTGATGAATACGGGCTTTAAATTTAAATACACTGTAGAGGATGCTGTAAGAGAAATAATCAATTCTCCAACAATATTAGAATTTCATAAGGGAATATTTTCTAATTTAAAGTTAATTGAAAGAGTAAAAATAGCAAAAACGATAGGAAAAAGGGATCTACAATTAATCTCAGGAGGTATTGCTGTAGACGATAGAGGAAGCCTAAATTTTGCTAATGATTTTAATTTTTATGGTGTTAAACGTTTTTATCAAGTTCAAAATTTTAATATCTCAACAATACGTGCATTTCATGGTCATTTGCATGAAGCGAAATATGTCTATGTGTCAAAAGGATCTGCTATAGTAGCCGTTGTTAAATTAGATAATGTAAAATCACCATCAAAGGATCAAAAAGTTAATCGATATATTTTATCAGACAGGAATCCACAAATATTATTTATACCTCCTTCCTATGCTAATGGTTTTAAGCCATTGGAAGAAGATACAAGAATAATTTTCTTCTCAACAAGTTCTTTAGAAGAAAGTAAAGGAGACGATTACCGATTTCCTGCAGATTATTGGGGAGATGAAATATGGGAAGTAGAAAATCGTTAAATAATAACCATAAGAGGTAATTAATATAACAAACATTTTAGTTCTTGGAGTTAGTGGAATGTTAGGTTCAATGGTTTTTAACTACCTTTCAAGAAATCCAAATTTGAATGTTAATGGAACTGTAAGAAATTCAGAATATTTAGATGAAAAAATATACCTTTTTGATGCATATGATATATTTCAGTTAGAAGATAAACACTTTCTAGATTTAAAAATAGATTATATTATTAATTGTATAGGAATTACAAAACCTTTCTCTAAAGATGACGATCCAGAAGGTGTTAAACGAGCAATACGTATAAATGCAGATTTTCCTTGGAAATTAGCTGCTTATGCTAAAAAGTATAAAATTAGAGTGATTCAAATTGGTACTGATTGTGTATATTCTGGTAAGAGAGGGAAATATAATGAAAATGATCTCCACGATCCATTAGATGTTTATGGCAAATCAAAAAGTCTTGGTGAAGTATTTGATGGATCAATGTTAATAATAAGATGCTCAATTATTGGGCCTGAATTAAAAAAAGAGACAAATTTCTTACTTGAATGGTTCCTAAATCAACCTAACAGAGGTACAATAGGAGGTTTTGAACATCACATATGGAATGGAGTAACAACACTTCAATTTGCTCAGTTATGTGAGAGGATAATTTCATCTAATAGTTACGATCAATTAGTTCATAATTCCTTTATACATCATTATATTCCAAATAATACTGTAAATAAATATCAATTAATGCATATTTTCAACGATATTTTTGGAAAAAACATAAAAATCAATAGAATTAATAAACCAGAACAAAAAGTTGACCGATCACTTGATACAAAATACTCGGATTTAAATAATCTTATAGAAAAAAAAGATATTAAAACTGCTATTTTAGAACTTAAAGAGTATATGGAAAAAAGCAATAAATTCTGACAAAAATTCTTATTTTTTGAAAAAATTTATCTTTCCAAGTTCTTATAAAATTTCAGAGAATTTCCAATTAAAATATTACATATTTTATCTGATATTTTTTTCCCATAGTGAGATACTGGTTCAATTTTTCTAGACAAAGCTAATTCTGCTGAATCAAGCATCTGATTGACATTTATTCCTGTTAAAGCATTTACTCCAAATTCAATTAAATCAATCCTCTCAGTACTTTCACGAATTGTTAGACAAGCTGTTCCAAAAATGGCACACTCTTCAACAACTGTTCCACTATCAGAAATGACTAATTCTGCTTCTTTTTCCATACCTAAGAATTCTAAAAAACCTTGTGGGGGGATTGCATTAATACCTTCTGGAAAAGTTAGATCAAATTTTTCCATCATTTGTTTAGTTTTAGGCATTAAAATATATTTTATCTCAACCTTCTTTCTCTTATACAGTTCTCCTAAAAATCTTAAAATATTATGCAAGTTTTCCTTATTCTCAACATTTTCTGCGCGATGACATGTCACTAAATAAAAGGGAGTATCTTGTTTAAATTTGGTTTCAACAGCATTCACAACTTCTATAATAGGATTTCCGACTACCCAACATCGTCTGGGATTTATGCCTTCATTTACTAAATTTCCTTTATGTTCCGGTAAATAACAGAAGTTTAAATCAGCAAGATGATCAATTATTACTCTGTTCTTTTCCTCAGGCATTATCCAATTTTTACTACGCATTCCTGCTTCAATATGAACTAATGGAATATTTAGTTTTGAAGTAGCTAAAGAAAAACCCAAGCTACTATTATTATCACCTAGAACGACCACAAAATCAGGTTTTTCCTTGAATAATGTTTTTTCAAACTCAATCATTAGTTTAGCAACTTGAGAGGCGTGAGTACCACTTTTTATATTTAAATTATAATT
>JBHLNL010000215.1:0-4251 GCA_048941605.1 Promethearchaeota archaeon
AATTTAACTCAGTTAAAATTTGATAGAATTAATAAGGAGAATACATAATCTTATAAAAGAATTAATTCAATGTCATTAAAATAATAAAACAAAAATCACATTATAAATTAGCCTAGTGTGCATTAATGTATGTATACATTGATACAATAGTAATAATTACCATAACGAATAATAAACACCCCATAAAAGTTACTTTATTCATCTCACCTATTCTATAATAGATAATAATTGCCACAATTAGAATAATACTGATTATGATAAAAATTGTAATAGGTGCTATAAACATGAAATCATTAACCAATGTATATCACTTATCATTCTTTAGATTAAGTAAAACTATAAATACCATAATTAATTTAAAAGTTACCATAATTTACTCAGCCTTTTTAGTTTTTATGATTTAATTCTAAAATTCTGAACCAAATTTGATAGCTCCATAACATATTAATACAAATCCTATAAATAATGTAAATCCAATTATCCCCCCAAGAGTACCAATTCCAAGTCCAGAAGCAATTAGTAGCAGAATTCCAATAAGCATCATTAACCCATAATATGGTTTATTACTCTCTTCACTCATATTTTAAACAAGTTAGATATTTAGATTTCTTCAACTTATTTTTAGTATTAAAATTTTAATGTATTTGCTTACTTTAATGATTTTTCTATATTATATTATTGATTAAATATTTTTTACTAATAAGAAGAAGAATCTTAAATATTTCAAAAAGACACTATTCATTAAGAATATTTTAAAAAATGAAACGGCCTGAAAATTACTTCAAAACAGTTATACTGTTTATCTTTTAGCGAATATTAGCTCAATCTTTTACTTTTTAGAATATTCATGCCCATTGGGTTATTAGTTTCCACCCAATTATATTGAAGTTAGAATGATCACATAGTGAAATGCATTATTTGAAATCAAAAATTGATCAATTCACATTATTTGAATTCACTAATAAAAAATTTATTAATTATTTTTATCGATTTTTTTTGTCGACCGTATTTGATTGATCACATTTATCGGATTATCAATGAACAACCAACATATTTAAATATAAGAAATACTAATTAAAATTTAAATATCATTTAATAAAAACAATAATAAATAAATCAAATATTAGTGGAGGAATAAAAAAATGGCTGCATTTGCATGGAGTCCTCTTCGGGCTCTAATGAAGAAAGCCGGAGCAGAAATCGTAAGTCGAGCTGCAGTTGATAAATTAATGGATTATTTAGAAGAATATGCAAAAAGTTTGACTGGTTGCGCGCTTGACATTGCTAAACACTCTGGCAGAAAGAAAGTAACCGCTGCAGATATGAAAATCGCTATTAATTTAGTATAAATCGTCAAGAACGGTTTAATTTTACGCGATATTAATGTTTACAGCTATTTTTTATTTTTTTTTCTATTTTTAAGGGAATAAATCATTTAAATAAAAGTTTAACAGATTATATTAACAAATTTATCTATCAACTGTGTGAAAATTAAAAATGTTTTTGAAGAAATTTAAAGACATTCCTACAAATAATCTTGTATATATCATAACTTTAGTTGGCTTAATAATAGTTTTATTGGTTTATATCATCATATTCATACCTATTGAAACTTCAGTGCCAATTTATGGAATTATAGATTATGAATTTGCTTGGACTCAAGATAAAGTCGAACTTATCTTTTTAACATGGGGTTTTGAAGGAATGACTAAGCAAACTATAGCGATCTATTGGGATTTTTTATTTATTTTTGGTTATGTTTCTTTATCATTTGGATTGATTTTAATTGTATTAAGGAGATTGGATGGCAAAATCCAAACAATTGGCCTATATTTTACATTAATCTCTTTCCTGACAGGAATATTTGATATAATAGAAAACATTAATCTACTTATAATGCTTAACGCACCAATGTCAATATCGACATTTAATCCATTTATTGCATCGTTAAGCGCGTTAATAAAATTTTGTTGTCTATTTGGAGCAGTTTCTTACTTCCTTATAGCACTTTTTTTCATAATTTTCAATAAGGTTAGGAAAAAATGATATTCTTTAATATTCCAAATTTTTTCTATTAATTTTTTACTAAATCGTCCTAGTTATTTATTTTAAATAACCTGTTTCGCATAAATTTAAATTATGGCCTCAAATATGAAATGTTATAAATGTGGAGATCTTATGAATGATAACACTATAGACCGGGAAGATAGCTCTGAATGTATTAAATATTTTTGTTCTAAATGTGGATATTGTTATGAATCAGGTTTTCGGTATAATAGAATAATTAAACAACATGTCAAGTATGTGCGGTTTAATCCATAAGTTGTTTTCATTTTCATTAAATTAATACATAATACTGTTTATAGTGTTTTTTGCATCCATATTATATCAAAAGCTTGATTAAATTTTTTAGCAATATTTTTAAATCTTCCACATTCGATAAAGCCATTTTTTTTGTGGAAATTCAAGCTTTGATGATTTAGCGAGGATAAATTCACTAAAAGAATATGAATTCCTTGTTCTTTAGCATCCTTAATCAATTTATTTAATACTATTGTACCTAAACCTTTATTAGTATATTCATGGCTGATAAAATAGGTTAAAAGCCCTGTATGTTTAAAATTTTCATAAGGCAAATAATTTTTTAAGAATGCAAAACCAATAACTGTTGCTTCTAGTTCTAATACATAAAAAAGCTGGGAAATTTGTTTGATATTATGAAAAAAACTTATGTTTACTTCATTTTCAAGGTAAGCTGCAAATCCATTCTTAATATAATAATTAAAAATCGATACAACATCATTTAAATCAGAATCTTGAACGCTTCTTATCCTAAGTTTATTTTTCATTATTAAAAACCATTTTTAATATCATATCTATATGTTAAATAGAAACTTATGTTATAGATATTTTTAGAAAAAAAGAAAAGAAAAATAATCCCAGAACCCTTGCAGAGTTGTCATTGGATGTCTCATTTTTTCACATTCAATTCATTCTTAAATGGGATTTTTGAGGTACTTATCGATTAGAAGAATCATTGCACTTACAGAAGGTCTGTCTGTTTTGTCCTTTCCAATATATTTCCAGATAATTTTTCCAGTTTTATCAAGCAAAAATTTACTTGGTACTGCCTGTTTGACTTTAAGTTTACCCCAACCCTCAGCAAACCAATAAACATTGTAGTCTTTAGCAATTTTTGCTCCTCGATCAGAGATCATGTCTATAGGAAAGTTATTATCTTCTTTAAATTTCCTTAGTAGTCCAACTGTATCACTGGCGATTGAAATGATTTTAACGTTGCGGTTTTCAAAATCTTGAAAATTTTTTGTTAGATATTCTAACTCTTCCTTTCAATAACTTCACCAAGTCCCCCTAAAAAAATCTATTAATATTCCATTATGAGTTTTAAGAAGATTTTCCAAATTAACTGGGTTATTATAAATATCTACAGTTTTTATCATTGGTGCTTGAGAATGCAATGCTAATCCTCTAGGTCTAATTGTTTCATCTTTATTTGAAGCCATTAAATATATTACCTTGTAATCAATTCCAATGCATATTTTATTACACAAAATATCTTATTTTGCGATTTTAAATATTTGTATTTAGAAAATATTTCTTTCAAATAAAGAGAATTAAAAAAAACCTCGATTTGATGTGAAATTCTGTTCTTATTCGCTTGAAAACCTTTCAAATAGGATCTCTGTCATTACATGGAAAGCCCTTTCCACATTGTCTCCTGTTTTGGAAGATAATTCAACAAAGGATGCGAGATTATATTTTTTTGCTGCTAATATTCCATCTTCCCGAGGAACTGCTCTAAATTCATCTAAATCAACTTTAGAGCCAATTAACATTATGGGGATATCTCCTGCGTGTTCTCGAATTACTTGGGTCCAATCTGGTAAATGTTCGATTGATGTATGGTTAGTGATATCATATAAAAAAAATGCTCCATTAGCTCCCTTGCTATATTGAGATAGGAGGAAACGGAATCTCTCTTCTCCACCAAAATCCCAAATTTGTAATTTTACTTTTTTATCTTTAAAAGATGTTGTCTTAGAATAAAAATCAACTCCAATGGTCAGTCTTAAATCATCTCTAAAGTATCCAGATATATACCTTAAGGTAAGGGAAGTTTTTCCAACAGAGGCATCACCCAACATTAGTACCTTAAATGTATAATCGTATTGTGTCAATTTAATCATTAATTTAGATATTTTGGAGTTCTTGTTTAATGTTTAATTACTT
>JBHLNL010000216.1:0-4244 GCA_048941605.1 Promethearchaeota archaeon
AGAAAATCTTAAAGCTATGTGTGATACATGTAAATCTTATGGATTGTATAGAAAATAAATCCTTTTTTTATATTTTTAATTATTGGTTAATAAGTATGTTAAAATTAAGTTTTATATAATTTTAAAAGTAAATAAAATTTAATTCTATTCTTTACTATTATCATTAAGGTATTTCGAGTGAATGTGTTAATTGTTGGACATGGGGCAAGAGAACACGTAATTGGTGAAACTCTTGTTAAAGGCGGTGCTAATTTATTTTCTTTTATGAGTTTTAAAAATGCAGGATTAGAGGATTTAAGCAAAAAGATTAAAATTCACTCTGAGACAGATTTTAAAGAAATTATTAATTTTTGTAATGAAAATAAAATTGATTTTGCCGTAATTGGACCTGAAGCTCCTCTAGTTGTTGGAATTGTGGATGCACTTGAAAAAGGTGGAATCCCATGTATTGGCCCTAAAATAGAGGCGGCTCAATTAGAAGGTTCAAAAGTATTTACAAGAAATCTATTGGAAAAATATAATATTAAATCAAATGTTAAAAGTAGAATTTTTAATTCTATGGATGGAATTGAGAGTTATATTAAGGATATGGGTGAAGAGAACATTGTAGTGAAACCAGATGGTTTGACTGGAGGTAAAGGTGTTAAAGTTTATGGAGATCACCTTTTTTCCAGAAAAGACATTTTAGATTACTGTTCAGAATTAATAAATAAGAAAAGTAGATTTCTCTTAGAAGAAAAATGTGTTGGTGAAGAATTTACTTTACAAACTTGCGTTGATGGTAAAAATGTTCTAGGTTCTCCCTTAGTTCAGGATCATAAAAGAGCATATGAGGATGATAAAGGACCAAATACAGGGGGGATGGGTTCTTATTCTATGGAAGATCATCTTATGCCTTTTATTTCACAAGAAGATGTTAATGAAGCTTTAGAGGATATGAAAAAAACTGTAGCAGCTGTGAGAGCAGAAACCGGAGTCGAATATAAAGGATTTTTGTATGGACAATTTATGAAAACTGCAAGAGGATTAAAATTAATTGAATACAATTCTCGATTTGGAGATCCTGAGGCTATGAATGTTTTACCACTCTTGAAGGGAGATCTAGTTGAAATATGTTGGGCAATTATTAATGGAACTTTATCTCAGAATTTTGAGTTTGAAAATAAAGCTACAGTGTGCAAATATTTAGCCCCAGAGGGATATCCAGTTAATCCTAAAAGTAATGAGCAAGTTAAAATCAATTTAGATAAAATCAATAAATCTGGAGCAAAATATTATTATGCTTCAGTTTATCGAGAAGAAGGAAAGATTTTCACTACAACTTCAAGAGCAATGGGTGTTTTAGGAATTGCTGATTCTTTAGAAAAAGCAGAAAAGATCGCTGAAAACGGTGTTAATTGTATTGAGGGAAAATTATTTCATAGAAAGGATGTTGGTACTCGAAAATTGTTGCAGAAACGAATTGATCATATGAATTCATTATTAAATAAATAAAATCGAGTCTATTATGAAATTTTACTAATAGTTAGAGTTTTATATTCTATAATCATCATATTATAATATCATCTTAATTTGTTTATTCTTAAATTATGAATTGGCATGAAAAGAATGTTGAGTTCAATACTTTAATAAAACAACTTTTTCATGATGAAGACTGGCAGAAAAGAGCTGAAGCTGCTAGAAATCTTGGATTATTAAAGGATGGACGAGCTACGAATTTATTGTGCAGAGCCCTAAGATCAGAGAAAGATCATATAGTTATAAATAAAATCATTGAAGCTTTAGGAAGAATTGGAGATGGAAGAGCAACATTGAGGATTATTGAAAAATTTAAAGAGGAAAAAGAAAAGGATGAAATCGACAAATTCAGAATAATATTTATTATAGAAAGTTTAACTAGGATAAAAGATAAAAGGGCATTAGTATATTTAGGACCCTTATTAGATTCTTCTGATAATGAAATAAGAAAATTAACTCTAAAGGCTTTTGATGTGATTGAGCCAAATTGGAAAGAAATAATTGAAAGAGAGAGAAACAAATCTATTCAGGAGATCTTTAGAACTAAATAGTTTAATAATAAAAATTCAGATTTTTACCTTATATTTTATTTTAATAGTAATAAATCCTTAATAAGTAGTTATTTATGATTATAAAAAACTTTATAACCTAAATTTTGTGGAATTTCTATACATATAGAAGAGATTTTTGAAAAAAAAAAAATTTTGTTGTTGTTGGGATCTTGAAGGGCCTATAAGTGTTATTGATTTTGCCGCTAAGCTTAGTAGGAACTTAAACGAAGTTTTAGGAATAAATTTAAGAAAGTATAATATGGAAGACTTTTTTACAATGCTTTCTGATTATGATGATTATATTGTGGATGTTCCAGGAATAAAAGAGAAATTTAATATTCTTGAATATCAACCCGGAGATACGCTTAGGCTAATAGTTCCTTTATATATATTAGCTTTTACGGATAAAGACTTATTAAATTTAGCTAGAAATAACTTAGGATTACTACCAGGATGCAAAGAACTAATGACAATCTTGCTTAGAGAATGGGATGTTTTTGTAATTTCTACAAGTTATAACCATTTTGCTCTTACTGTATCAGATAAATTAAATATTCCTAAAGATCATGTTTATAGTACCGATCTAAATATCAGTGATTTAAAGGATGAAGTATTAGACATAGAACAAGAAGTTAATATTTTAATAAAAGAAATTTTTGATAAGTATCTTAAGAATAATAAAAATCTTGATTATGTTATCGAAGATTTAGATAATTTCTTTTGGAGGACTCAAAACTCTAATTATATAAAAATTATGAATCAAATAAAGGTTAGAGGAGGTAAAAGGAAGGAATTAGCGGTTGAGGAAATATCTAGATTAACAGATTTTCCAATTTCAGAAATGATAGCTGTAGGTGACTCTATTACTGATATTAATATGCTACAAAGAGTAAAGGATGAAGGGGGGATAGCGTTATCATTTAATGGTAATAGATTTAGTTGTGAACGAGCTAATGTGGCAATTAACACCCCTAATAGCTTAGGAGTTTTACCAATTTTTCGAGCAAAACCAAAAATAGCAGATTTTTTAGATCAATGGGAATTAAAATTTGATAGTTTTGATTATAACCCTGAAAATATCCCAAATAATATAATATCAAAAGAATGCAGAAATTTTTTTATAAAGTATAATTTTGTACCTGAAATTATAAATTTACAAAATAAATCAAGTGAAGAAATGAAGGATATAATCTCAAGACAAGTAAAAATGAGAAAATACATGAGAAGTCAATTAAACTAAATCAAATTCATGAGATCTATTTCTAAAAATTCTTCATATTAGAAATTTCCTTATGTAAATCTTAACTAGATAAAAAATATATTTTAATTTGCACATTTTCTATTTAAGAAGAGGTAAATTTTCTCTTAAATTATTTAAATATTCAAATCCTAAAATGTTAAATGGATTAGTTGGTAGAAATGACAAGCACTTTCGAAAATTTCAGTAAAATTGGCAAGATTTTTTCTGAAAATATTGATGATCTAATATTCGTAATTAATGATAAACATCAATGCGAATATGCTAATTTCCAAGAGTTTGTACATACAAAAAAAATTGGTGAATTTATTCATCCAGAGGATCTCAAACGAGTAAATGAACTAATAAAAGACATCTTTAGATTAGGTTTTGGGACAGAAGAATCTCAAATTAAATATGAAGGTAAAACATTTAGATGGTATCAAATTAAAGGAAAAAGTTTCATAGATATTGAGGATAATAAGAAAAAAGCTTTATTAATCTGTAGGGAAATTACCAAGTTTAAAAAATTTGAATTTGATTTAAAGAAATGTCAAGCTCGTTTTGATAATTTAGCTGATTATGTCCCAGAGATACAATTTTGGAAACTTCTTCAAACAAGAGAAGGAAAAAGTGTAGTACAAAAGACAAGTGAGATGTTAGAATTAGTATTTGATAATATCCCTCAACTCATATATTGGAAAGATAGAAATTTAGTTTATATGGGATGTAATAGGAATTTTGCCCTCTTAAATAAATTGAAAGATCCTACAACTATTATTGGGAGAACTGATAGTGATTTAATTTGGCTTAAAAATAATATAAAATCTATTCAAGATAAAGAATTTGAAGTCATGAATAGTAATAAACCCCAGTATAATGCTATAGAATCACTAACCACTCTAGAAGGCAAACAAACATGGTTTGAGATTAATAGA
>JBHLNL010000060.1:0-17783 GCA_048941605.1 Promethearchaeota archaeon
AAGAATTTAAAATTGAGGCTAATAAGTATTATAGAGAATCAATCGAAGTTATTAATGAAATAGCTTCAAAAGTATTTAAAAGATTTAATATTAGTAATAAAAACTTTCATTTCAATCTTAAAAGATACTTTCCCTCACACGTAGGATTAGGCTCAAAAACTCAATTATCTTTAGCTATATCTACAGCAATAACGAAACTGAAGAATATTGATCATTTAACTCACCAAGACCTAACTAAATTAGTTGAAAGAGGTGGAACATCTGGAATTGGATGGAAAGGATTTAAAACTGGTGGATTTATTTTGGATGGAGGACATGATTTCGGAAAGGGTAAAGAGAAAGAAACTTTTTTACCCTCATCTGCCTCAATTTCAGCAAATCCAGCTTTAACTATATTTAGACATGAGATACCTGAAAATTGGAGATTTGTTCTTGTGATCCCTAATGTAAAAAAAGGCGCTTTTGGAGACGAGGAGATTAGTGTATTTCAAAATTATGCACCGATTCCTAGAAGTGAAGTAAATGAAGTATCACATCAGGTCATAATGAAGATTTTACCTGGAATTATTAAAAATGATTTATTTTGTTTTGGAGAAGGATTAAAAAGAATTCAAAGTATTGGATTTAAAAAAATTGAGATTGAGTTGCAACATCAGACAGTTAAAGATCTCCTAAATTTTTTCGAGGATTATGGACTAAAAGCTTATGGAATGTCATCTTTTGGACCGAGTGTTGTGGCTATTGTTGAATCAGATTCAGAAGCAGAGACTTTACTAAGAGAAGTTCAAAAAAATCAAAAAAATAGAGGAGGTCATATCTATATTTGTAAACCAAACAATAAGGGAGCAAAAATAGAAATAATTGATTGATCTTAAATGCCCGAAACTAATGCAAATATTTTTTTTTCATCTGATCTAAGTGAAAGAGAAAGAGCTTGTTTTGAAACTGGAATTAAGTTAGGTGCGTTATACCATATTCTAAGTGGTATTCCTATTAGAAAAGATGAAAAAATTATTGAATCCATAGAAAGGGGAGTTGAATCAGCAATTTCATGTCAACCCTATGTAAAATCTGTAAAAATATCTTTAGATAGAGATAAAATTTCAGGTGAAAAAGAATCGGAATTTGATTATGATGAAATTACTGGTAAGATAATACAAGCAGAAATTAATATTGAATATGAATCTATTTTAATTGTAGCAAAAGTGAAATGGGTCGAAGCATTAGATTTTCCTCTAATGTTTATTGAAAAAATTCATCAGAAAGCTTAAAACTCTAAAGAATTAATATAATTATTTACTAATTCTAACGATTTTAATGCTTTTTTATTTTTTCCAAATCGTTGAATGTTTTCTATATGTTCAGTTATTCTTTCATTGATTTTAGAAAATAAAGCTAGATTTTTATTTTCTTTAGCTATTTTTAACCGAGTTGCCAAAATAATTGTTTCTAAAGCAAGATTTTCGGCTCTATTAAATAAATTGTAAGATTCTCGAAACTTTTCAGCAAAAACAATATTCAATTTAAAGACAGGGATTGTAATTTCCCCTAGATCATCTCTTTTAGTTTTCTTAAACTCTTGCAAAACCTCACCTATTAGAATGCCCCATGCTTTCTTTATATATGGCACATCAATAGTATAATCTTTTAAGTATTTAAAAGTATAATATTCAGATGGAAAATTGCTCAATCCTATCGAAGAATTAAATGTTTTTAAAGCTGCTAGAGCATATAAATAGATGTCATCAATAAAATTAATTGTTATTATGTTATTTTTGCTCAGATTTTCATAAGTTGTTGTATTATAGAATGGAGAAATTTCTAATTGATTTTCATCTACTATTCTAATCCCCATACAGGAAGCATTTGGTTTAATTGCTGATTCATCATCAATTAAGGAATAAGATGTAGCTATAATTTCATATAAATAAAAGCTTTTCAATCCAAACAGTTTGGGATTAAAAGTCATAAGAAATTCTTATTTTATATATTATTTTACTTTCCTTATCAACTAATATAATTTGAATTCAGTTACTTTTGGTAGAGTATCAATTTTAGGATAAATCTTTCCTACTACTAATGGAGAACTATTATAAATTTCTTCAATTTCAATAACTCCAAATTTTATTCCTCTAAATTTTTCAAAACCTGTAAATGTGCCTTTTACTACTTGATTTGCAAAATCAAAATTCATTCCAAAAACAGCAACCTTTGAATTGTTCGGGATTTTATATAAATCCCCTTTAAGGACAGAAGGAGGGAAAAATAATCTATTATGATCCGTTGCTTGAAGTTGAATGCAGGGTATTATAATAGGATATCCATCTGAAGGATCAACATAGCCAATTGCACGTATACCAATAGTAGAGGTAAATAAATCATATCCTATTACATTTAGACGTTTTTCATTAAGTTTTGTTTTTGCTCCACCTTTCCCTAAAATATTTTTAATAATTCCTTTTATAATGCCAAATAAAGGCAAATTTCTTATAGGAGTAACAGCAACAATATTATTGTAATATGCAGTATGAACTCGATAATAAGTAAAATATCGGAATAAATCAGATTTGTTAAAGAACTCTAAATCTTCTCCTTCTGTTGTTGTATGATTGAAATCTACTTTGAGCTGAAGAAATTTGAATGGCATACCAGCAGTCATATATAATATTCCTTGTTTAGGGTTTTCTTTCACATATTTCTTGCTAGTTCCCTCAGAGAAAGCGCCCCAAACTACTTCACTTTTATTGATTATCCGATTCATTGCAATAAATGTAATATGAGGCCACCCCCTATCATCTACAGTTCCTATTAATTTTAGCATCATACCGGGTTGAGTAAATTGAATAACTTCTTCTGAAGCTTCAGATGACCATTCATAGCTATATTTTTTCTTACCCATAATTGAACAACTATTATCAATTACATAAATATATATTATAATTTTTTATTTAACATGTTGATGGTTTTAATTTTTCTCTCTTATCTGTGATATTATTATTGTTCTTTCTAGTTAAACCGGACCACCTTACATTTCTCACACCAGTGGATTTAGCTATTTGTAAAAAATGCTCCATTTCTACCTCAGACATCAATGTACACTTTTCAAGGAGCCAATCCATATCTAATCGTTCATATTTCGCAATACATAAATTATTGAAGGCTAAAAGATCCCAACGTTTAGGAATATTATCTAATTTATTTACTATAAACTCACCAATACCTTTCACGTTTTCATCTGTGCCAGTAAAACTTGGGATAATAGGAGTTCTTATCCACATCTTTTTATTGTTTTTTTCGATATCATTAGCAATCCAAACAGCATTCTCTAAAATCAGATCATTAGGAACTCCTGTAAACTCTTTGTGTTTTTTATTATCAATTTCTTTAATATCTAATAGAAGTAAATCCACATATGGTAATAATCTCTCATAAGTTTTTCTTGATGCAAACCCACAAGTATCCAATGCTGTTGAAATACCATTATCTTTGCATTTCTTGAAAAATTGTAGAATAAAATCAGATTGAACAGTAGGTTCTCCCCCTGAGACAGTAATACCACCATTAGATTGAGTATAATAAATTTTATCCTTATTTATTTCATAAAATAAATCTTCTAAATTCCACAATTCTCCAAATATATGTAAGGCTGTACTAGGACATTCTTCCGCACATTTTCCGCATCCATTACATTTTTTTCTATCAATTTGCAATCCCTCTTCATTAAATGATAATAAATGTTGTTTACAGGTTTCTATACATGTTTTGCATCCAATACACTTATGTTTGATCCATTCTAATTGTGGTTCCTTCAATATTGATTCTGGGTTATGACACCATATACATCTTAAAGGACATTGCTTGAAAAACACTGTTGTTCTAATGCCTGGGCCGTCTTCCGTTGACATCTTCTGAATTTCAAAGATAAATCCTTGAACTGAATCGATCAATTAATTATGTCACCAATTAAAAAAAATATAGATAAAATAATAAAATTTACATTCTATGAGATTCTCGAGCTATTATTTCATCTTGAAGCTCTTTCCCTATTGTTGTGAAATAAGCATTATAACCTGTTACTCTAACCAGTAAATTTGGATAATTTTCTGGATGTTTTTGAGCATCTTTTAACAGTCCCGCATCTAGCATGTTAACTTGTAAACATGTTCCACCATTTTCAATATATCCCTTTAGATATGATTTAAATTTATCTTTATGTTCTGGGTCTCTGAGAATACTTGGATTAAATGTTATTGTATGACTTGCACCATTGGGAAGATAATTTATATATTCTCCTTGGGGTGTTTTCCCTCCAATTGCAAATCCAACTGAATTGGTAACAGCAGTAGGACCTTTTTTATCTACTCCATTAGTAGGGCAGATTGCATTTGATAAAAATGTTCTGGATTTTCTGCCATCAGGAGTTGCAATTGTGAGACCCGCATCAGCTCCCGCCCAGTAATTCCAAGATAACATTCCAGGCCGAAATTGAAAATTAGTAGGTGTTTTATATTTCCAAGTTTCTTCAGTCCAAACTTCCATTACTTTCTTAGCCATATCATCAGCATCATCTTCATCATTTCCGTATTTTGGTGCTTTATTCCTCACTACTGATTGAATAATAGTATATTCATCTCCCTTAAAATCATGGAAAAGGGCATCTTTTATCTGTGAAATGCTATACTTTTTCTCCTCATAGACAAGTTTTCTAATTGCTAATAACGAGTCTACTGTTGTTGCGAACCCAACACCTTCAATTGTAATAAAACGTAGTTCAGGACCTCCGTTTCTTACATCCAAACCCTTTTCAATGCATCCTCGAACTAAAGTTGATATATATGGTGTTGGAATGTATTTTGCACGAAGTTCTTCAGACATATTATATATATTTACAGTATATTCGATAATATACCTAATTTGTTCTGTCCAAGCATTCCAGAATTCTTCCCACGTTGTAAATTTTTCAGGATCTCCTGTTCTTGGTCCAATTTGTTCTCCCTTTTTTGTCCAAGGTTTTCTAATGTTCCCAGGCATGTTTTTTCCATTCCATAACGTTAGTTCAATGCTTTTTGCCAAGTTTGGATTGCAATTTACGGTACCTGAACGATCATTTCCTTGCATGGTATTTTCTAAACATCCAACACATGCATAATTCCAAGCATCTTCTTTTGGAATACCTTCTCTTAGTAATCCTGCTATGGCTCTTTCGTCAAAATTAATTAAAAATGGAGCACCTTGAGACTTTGATATCATGTCAATTATAATATTCAATAGCTTATCGGGAGAATTTCTATGTAAACGAACATTTGGTTTAGGCTCTAAAATTGGAGACCATTCATCAATAACTTCTAAAATTGTATAGGTTAACTCATTTGTTAGATCTTCACCACCAGAACCACAACCAGATAAAGTCATCAACTGACCAAAACCAGAGGTAATCCCTTGTCTTCCAACCATTATTTGAGCATCATAAATAGTGTTACAATGAAACCAAAATGACCCTAAAATGTCTTTTGCAAAGTCTTTCGTGATATTTTTCTCATCTATAACATCTTTCTTGTACAGTGGCCATAAGTATTGATCTGTTCTACCAAAAGATGTTCCTGCACCTGGATAAGATTCTTCTGAAATAGTTAACATGTGAATTAGCCAGAGTGATTGAACTCCTTGCCAAAATGTCTCAGCGGGTTCCCAAGGAACACGTTCCAAGTTGTGGATCATTTTTTCAAGCTCTTTCACTCTTTCTGGGGTTGAAGCTTCTCCTTTTAATCTTTTACATTCTTCAGCATATTTTTTTGCTAATTTTCTAGGGATTTTTGCTGCTCTTATCATTGCTCTAAGTTCCTGACCTTTAATGCTTTTCTTTTCCTTTTGGTTTAATTGCTCATACTTACTTTTTGCTTTTTCATAGACAAATTTAAAGCCTTTTTTTATAATCGTTTCATAATCAGGAATAAGATGTCCTCCAATAGCACCTAAATTCCCGAAACCAGAATTATGGAATTTAAAAATAGCTTTTCGATTCTTCAAATTTTCCTTCCAAAAGTTATTAGCTTCTTTTTCTGTAAAACATTTACTTAATTGTGTTTGAAATCTCCCTCCCGCTATCAGATCATTTTCAGAAATAATTTCTTGTGGAATGTAATCTAACATTGCTTTTTCGAAAAAGATAACTCTACGTTCTGGAAGGGATAATTCCCAAAAATTTTCAGATAATTTGATAGTTGGGGCCATAGATCTCATCGAGCTTTCTATGGCACCTTTACCCTTATTTCCAAAAAATAAATAAGCTTCAGGAACAATATACATATTTGCTTCCTCAAAAATTAGATCCCAATCAGTTCCTGTAGTATATGGCATATATTGATTATTCCATTTTCGTTCCACTCCCTTAAAGTAATAATCCCTAAGCCATTGAGAACGAGGAGAAAGATCATGAGGTTCAGCAATAGGAAATTTTGGTTCTTCTTTTTGATTAGCATTAGTATTAATCTTACTCAATTTTTAGATCCCCTAATAATTTGAATACTTAACTCTAATTTATATTATAATCTAATTGTAAATAAGTTAAATTCAATTATAAAACTTAAAATTATTTTTAATAAAAATATCATAAGATAAATTTTAGAATTATTATTATTCATGTAGCTCCTTGTCTCTCAGGAAATCGACTTCTTGTTATGAGATATTCATGAAATAATTGATCGGTTAAATTCAATCTGATATTTTTGTCCTTATACCATAAATTATTTAGTCCATCCTTATCATCTTTACGATGAAAAATATCTCCATAATCAGGAATTTCTGTATATGTAGTTAATTTATAATCTTTGGTAACTAAATGACATACTCTTGTATATAAATTTCTAATCTCTTCATCTTCTACAATTAAACAAGATTCTCTGACTTCTTTCTCAGGATCATTTAAAATTGGTGATAAATCATACCCTTGCATCCCAGGGGGTTGTTTTTTCTCTTTTATTCCCAATATGTTTAGTATTGTTTTAGGGATATCAACTGAACTAGCTAATGATTCTGTTACTACTCCATTTTTTATTCCAGGCATTTTCCATATTAAAGGTACATTCAATAATCCCTCAAATGGAGCAGGTCCTTTTAATAATAATCCATGATCTCCCATAAAATCACCATGATCAGTCGTAAAAATTACCATTGTATTACTAGTTAAACCCAATTTATCTAATTTGCTTAAAATTTGCCCTATACTATAATCTAATAGAGTAATAGAACCGTAAGAGAGAGCCATAAATTTCCTTACTTCTTCTTCTGTTGATTCACGTAAATATGCGCCTCTAAATACAGGTTCTCTTAAATATTTTCCAAGAAAAGGATGTTTATATAAATTTTCAATATTATTAAAACTCTCTGGTAGCTCCATATCCTCAGGTTTATATATATTTCTGTATTTTCCCGGAGGGCAAACAGGATAATGGGGATCTGGGAATGAACAATGTAAAAAGAAAGGTTTATTTTCATATTTTCCATCAGAATATCGTTCAAGAAAATTTATCGTATTCTCCTCAACAAATTTAGTATTATACAAATCCTCAGGCACAAAACTATCAGAATATAAATCAAAATACCTATCAATATTAAAATAGTCTCTAACTTTTCTAGCCATCTGAGGATCTTTGTTTTCTAACCAATTATCTAAATAATGACCCAAACAGGTATTACCATGTCCAATAATTAGATCCACTTCTTTAAAACCATAATAGGGAATAGGAAATTTATCTTTTACATTATACTTTCCTTTAGGTTTTTCTGATCTCCAATCATCAAAGGATTCTGCTGAACGCAATTTCCAATCGAATGCCGGAGTCCAAAAATTGAAATGTGTTTTTCCTACATTAATAGTGTGATACCCACTATTCACAAGAGATTGTGTAATCGTAGGGATATTTGCTGGTAAATTAATACCATTACTTCTAACCCCATGAATGTTAGGATAGTAGCCTGTTAATAAGGTTGCTCGATTTGGCATACACATTGGACTTGTACAAAAAGTATTAGTAAATCTTACACTATCTTTTGCAAAATTATCTATATTAGGCGTTTTAATATTGGGGTTTCCATAACAATGCAACATGTCAGCGCGATGTTGATCTGTTATAATAAAAAGAACATTCATCTTTTCACTCATTAAACTTACCCAAAATTGTCTAAAAGAAGGAATATGTTTATCCTACCTTAAATAAGAAAAATAAAAATAAAAAATAAGGTTTTCAATTTTATTTGTACATTACTTAAGTCGAGCTTCTGATAAATGAAGATGATCTGTTTCAACCTCTACAAAAGCTTCAAATATTTCTTTTACTCGAGAATTTTCAGCTTCTGCAGCCGCATGACTATAGAACTTTATCGCTCTGTCTTCTCTACTATGAGATTCTTCAAGATTAGGTTTGTATTCTTCAGAACACTTATCATATTTGGGGAATTCTACTTTATCTAACTTTAGAATTTTCTTCCAAACAGATGCATGCTCTGCCTCAACTTTAGCAAGAATTTTAAATAATTTTTGACCATCTAATTCTGGAGTCTTGTTACTGGCGCATTTGTAAAATATATTATTGGAGATTTCTACTTCTAATGCCTGTTCAGCATTTTGCTTATCTTTTTTGTTTAATTCAACATCCCAAGCACCAGTATCATCATATTCTGTCGATTCTATGAAATATTTTTTAAATGCACCACAAAAAGGGCAACGACTGGGGGCTTCCTCTCCAATATATGCTTCTCCACATATCTTACACACATAAACTTTAACAAAAATCTTCTTTCACCTTTCTCTAAAATGTTTTATACGCTTTTTTATTACATCAGATTACATTTTTAAAAATATTCACTTATTAGAAATTTACACTATTTTTATAGTTTTAAGTTAATTTCTAAAAACAATGAAAGTTAAATGCAATTATTAAAAAAAAATAGAATATAAAAAGAATTATAGAATCTTTTTAAAAGTATTAATAGATTTAGTCTGATTATCTTTGTATAGAGTTCTTGGAATTGACCCAGGATCTAAAAGTTGGGATTTTTTCGGTTTGGATGATAATAAAACTATTTTAGATACATCTTTATCCACTAAAGAACTAATTAATGATCCTCAAAAAGCAATTACCATAATTAAATCTGTAAAAGATATCGATCTAATGGTCGCTCCAAGTGGATTCGGACTCCCTCTAAAAAATGTCCATGAATTGACAGAACAAGATATATTTTTTACATTATTAAAATTTGATCAGAAAGAAAAAAACAAATTAGTTGGACTTGGCGAAGTTTTAAGATTAATTAAAGCTCAAAATATACCTGGTATAATTGTACCGGGGGTTAAACATTTACCTACCGTTCCAAAATATCGAAAAATTAATAAAATTGATATGGGTACAGCGGATAAGATTTGCACAGCAGTTACTGGAATTAGAGACCAAATGGAAAGGTTTAAAGTTGGTCCAGAAAATACAAATTTTATTTTAGTTGAAATTGGTTATGGATTTACAGCAGTTCTAGCAATTGAAAATGGCCAAATAATAGATGGAATTGGAGGAAGTAATATAATGGGTTTCAGAGCTTGTGGTAGTCTTGACGGGGAATTAGCCTATCTAATCAAAAATATTCAAAAGAATAATATTTATAAAGGGGGAGTAGCGTATATATCTGGTTATTCTAATTTGAGTCTGAAAGAGATTACCCTTTTAGCCGAGAAAGATGAACAAACAAAGATGGCACTAAAAGCTTATTTATCAAGTGTGAAAAAAGCGGTTTTTGGTATATCTTCATCTTTTTCATCCAAAGAAAATATTAATGAAGTATTATTAGCTGGTAGAGGATCAAATTTAGCATATTTTCGAGATAAGATGATTCGTGGTTTAAATGATGTTGCTCCCGTAAGAGTAATGAATTCTTTTAGCCAAATAGCAAAACGAGCTGCTCAAGGTGCAGCTTTTATAGCCAATGGTATATTAGGTGGTAGGTTCGAACCAATTATTAATAATTTAAAAATTAAAGAAGCTAATGGATCAATATTAGATGATATTTTTATACCATTTGATAAAGACAAATTGATAAGTGATTTAGATTAGAATTCTTATAATAACTGGCTTACAGAGTTATGAAATAATCGAAAAGGTAGTTAAACACGTATTAGAACATAAGATAAATATTATTAAAGCACCTATATCTATTTCTGCATTTCTTACAGAAGCTATAACGACTAATATTTTAGAAAAGATTAAAATTTCTAATTATGATTTAATATTATTACCTGGTTTTGTCCAGTGGGATTCTACTAATTTAGAAAAAAAATTTTCAATACGTATTAGAAAGGGACCAGAATTTGCATCCGATTTACCTATTATTATAAAAAATTTAGACAATTTCATCCTATCCAATAAAATACCGGCAAATAGATTATTAGAGATTTCTGGAGAAAATGAATTTTCAGAAATAGTAAAGGAGCAATTAAAATTAGTTAAAAATAAGTTAGGTTCTCACACGTATTATATTAATGAAAAAAAGTCAAATATCATAGTCGGAAGGAGTATGCCGCCTCCTATAATTGCTGAAATTGTTAATTGTACGGAAAAAAGTAACGAGCATATTCTTAAAAAAGTAAAGCATTATATTAATTCTGGAGCGGATATTATAGATATTGGATGTGTATCTAACAAACCAAACCCCAAGAGAATCAAAGAGATAATTAAATTGATAAGGTCTGAGCATGATGTTTTGATAAGTATCGATTCAATGGTTTCAGTAGAGATAAATGCTGCTGTAGATGAAGAAATAGATCTTATTTTAAGTTTAGATCTGGGCAATTATAGAGAAATGTTGAATCTCCCCAAAGATATTCCCATTGTGATACTCCCCACGAATGTTAAGGAAGTCTATTTTCCTAAAGATCCCGAGACTCGAGTTAAGAACTTATTTAAATTAACAAAAGAATTATTGAACAATGGATTTAAGAAATTAATAGCTGATCCATTACTAGAAACACCAATTAATCCAGGAATATGTAAATCTTTAGAAGCTTATTTTCTCTATAAAAAGAAATCTATGGAAAATAAATATAAAGCTTTTGAATTACCAATGTTTTTTGGAATTTCAAATGTTGTAGAACTCATGGATATCGATTCTGTTGGAATTAATGGGCTTTTAGCTAGTATTGCTATTGAATTAGATATGGGAATTCTTTTTACTGTTGAACATAGTGCAAAATTAATGGGAGGAGTAAGAGAATTAAAAGAAAGTGTAAAATTAAATTATATTGCCAAACATAATAAAACTCCCCCTATAAACCAAGGAATCTCAATATTTAAGGCTAAAGGAAAAACAAGTCAAGAAATACCTCCAATAAATCAAGATAACGTTATTTTAGTAGATAAAACCGTTCAAGATTATTCGCCTGATCCTATTGGATATTTTAGAATTTATACAGAGAACTATTCTAAAAAAATTATTATTCACTTCTACTCTTATGATGATAAATTAATTCAAACTTTTATTGGGGAAAATGCTGAAGCTTTAAGTAAAAAGATAATTCAAAATGACTTAACTAAAGATATTTATCATTTAAATTATTTAGGTAGAGAACTGAAAAAAGCTGAATTTTGCTTATTTTTCGGAAAACCTTATATTCAAGATGAATAAAAAAAAGTAAGTATTAAATAATTTTATGGCATATCTTTATGTCGATTCCAGGTTCTAAAAGAGGACCTAGTTTTACCATATTATTACCTAAATTCTTATTATGTTGTTTCAACGCATCAGAATCAGTATATACTTCATAAAAAATTATTGAATTTTCCTCTCCTTTTATAGTGTGAGGAATGTATTGTAAACATCCTGGCTCTGAATCTTTAATTTTAGGTACAATTTCTTTTAAGACTTCTATTGCTTTTTCCATATTTCCATTTTTCACGCGAACTGTTGCAATTAAGGTTATTGGGATTAAAACCACCATTTCTTTCTTTATTATTTCAGTATTAATTTTGATTTTTAATAAGATAATTAATAAAATTGTTAATTCCATAAAAAACTGTATCAACTAAATAACTTTGATTACTAATGCGATTTTATCTCTCTATTTTCTCTATCTTATTAGAAGCCAATGAGTTGAAATTTAAATAAGTATTATACTTATATATCATACTTTTACTAGTGAAATTACCTTCAATAGGTTGATATCATGATACCAAAAAATATGAAATCATTTCTCTATGAAAATCTCCCAGAAGCTACTCTTAAAACTCGGCTTAAAAAAGATAAAGGAAAATGTTATTTAGAATTTAGTAATATAGATGAGCATCTATTATCTCGACTAGGTATTGTTGTTGATAAATTAGGGCCCCATCTTGTTGCTTGTTTATGGGATGAAACTTCTGAAATAGAAATTGGGGGATATTTAGTAGTAGACAACCTCTCTATGGGTTCCCCATCAATGGGAGGTATTAGAATGCTTCCTGATATAACACCTTCAGATATTCATAATTTGGCTAGAGGTATGACACTAAAAAATGCAGCAGCTAATCTTCCATACGGTGGAGGCAAATCAGGGATTGTAGCAGAAAGAAATATCCCACAAAAAGATCGTGAAAAAATTATCCGAGGTTTTGCAAGTTTAATTAAGCGATATATCGATGTTTATCTTCCAGGACCAGATGTTGGTACTAATGATTCGGATATGAAGACCATTGCAATAGAAAATGGTTTAGATAATGTCTTATCTAAACCCGCTGATATGGGGGGAAATCGAATTGATGAACTCGGTGCTGCGGCTGGGGGTGTTGTAATAGCCTTGCAAACATTATTAGAAATAATGCCGCGATTAAGAGTTTTACCCCAGTTTGCTAATTTAGAAATACCAGAAAAGAAAAATCTCAAAATCTTGATACAAGGGTTTGGAGCTGTTGGTGCTCATGCTGCACGTATCTTACATGAAAGAATTCCTGATGCTAAAGTAATAGGAGTAAGTGATTTAGAAGGTTATTTGTATAATGAATCAGGGTTACCTATTGCAGAACTCTTTAAATTATGGGAGGAAAAACACTTAGTTACTAACAATTATTTTAAAGAAAGAATTTTTTCAGAAGGATACAAACATCCTACAAAATTTTCTACTAATAGAAATAATTTACTACTTGAAAATGCTTTTTGTTTAGTTCCTGCGGCTCCAGTATTTAATTATTTAGGAGTATGGAGATCTGAAAAACCATCTATGACCGTGGATCGAATGGGGAAATGGGGGGTGATTATCGAAGGTGCTAATACATATTCACCTGATCCTAATCGAAAGGCAGCACGAACTCGAATGGAACAAATTGTATACAGAGAAAAAGGAGTAATGATTGCTAATGATTATTTAGTAAATTCTGGAGGAGTCATTTTCGCAGCTCAAGAGCATATCATTAAATCTCCAGCTCATTTACAAATACCCGAAGAAAAACTAGGTGATCATCAAGCAGTAGAAAAATGGCTGAGAGATCATTCTCAAGAATTTGCAGCACTTTCTAGTCAACGTTTAAAAGCTGGAGAGGATTATAGGGAAGATGTAATTCATCATAATATGATCGAATTAGTCGATTTATTAGCAGCAAACCCTGATATGCTTCCTTGCACTGCTGCTGAGCTTGTCAGTATCCAACGTTTGACTGCTAAGGAAAGGGAACGTACAGCAAAGGATATTATGATTTCAATACCAACAATAGATGTTAAGAGTACAATCCAGGAAGCTGCTTCGTTAATGATTGAAAAGAACAGTGGAATTATTGCTGTACTTTTTGAAAATAGGCTTGTAGGAGTTGTAACAGATTGGGATATAACAGCAGCAGTTGCCTCTAATAGTTGTGATGTTAAACTTGATAAAATTATGACTAAGGATGTTATTACGGCATCTCCAGAATTTTCTATTTTAGATATTGTTCGCGAACTTGAGCAATATCAGATTTCTGCAATGCCAGTAGTTGATCAAGGAAAAGTATTAGGTATGGTTAATTCCGATCTTATAGCTCAACGATATATCTTAGAGTATCTACAAACTCAGTAATATTTAATAATATTTCAATATATTATACAGAGTGTCTCTTTGAGCAGGCATTTTTCCAGCGGTTTTAATTATTTTAATAATTTCTTCTGGTGATAAATACTCCCCAAATTCAGCACCAGCACTTTTTGATATATTTTCTTCCATTAAAGTCCCTGAAAAGTCATTGACACCATAATTCAAAGAAACTTGTGCAAAATTAGGACCCAACTTAACCCAACTACACTGTATATTATCAATATAGTTATTTAAGAATAATCTTGCTACACAAAATAGTTTTAAATCGTCCATTCCATAGCTAGGATTTAAAGGAAAATCTTCAAGTCGAGATAAAATTGGATTTTCCTTCACGAACCGTAATGGTACAAATTCAGTAAAACCATGAGTTTCTCCTTGGATTTCTCTTAAAATCTCCAAATGTTTAATTCTATTACTTAGACTCTCAATATGACCATACATTATAGTTGAAGTTGTTGGAATTTTTAAATTATGAGCAGTAGTTATAATTTCCTTCCATTGAGTTGTATTAACTTTATTTGGACAAATAATTCTTCTTACTTCATCAACCAATATCTCAGCAGCCGTTCCTGGAATTGAATCTAATCCCGCTTTTTTTAACTCAATTAGAGTTTCTTCTATCGAATTTTCAAATAATTTGGACATATAAAATATTTCTTGTGGAGAAAATGCATGTATATGTATCCTTGGATCGACTTCTTTAGCAGTTTTAAGAATATTCAAATAGAATTCAAAATTTAACTCAGGATTTATACCACCTTGAATACAAACTTCCGTACATCCAGCTCGTTTAGCTTCTTCTATTTTATTTCTAATTTGATCAATTGTAAGTAGGAAAGCATTTGGATTTGTTGCTGGTATACTAAAAGAGCAGAATTTACAGCGTTGATAACAAATGTTTGTGAAATTTATATTTCTATTTATAACAAAAGTGACAATATTTTGTTTTTTTTCAAAACAGATCTGATCTGCTACGTGTTGTAATGCAAAAAATTCTTTTCCCTTTACCTTTAAAATCTTTAAAGCTTCTTCTGAAGTTATGTCATCTGAATCTAAAGGCTTCTGTAGAATCCTTTTTATATTCGGGCTTATATTTTCATAAAACTGAGTATTCATCATCTAAATTTATATTATATATTACTTTTTTAATATTTTCTGAACAAAAACCTTCCTTACTCATAAATTTACCATAAATTGGGAGTCTTTCTTTGAGAATATAACCTTTTTCTTTACAGATTTTATATAAATCATTGATGTGAGGCCAATGATTTTCAGGATTTATATAATCTATATCAAAAGGGGAGATTCCACCAAAATCATCAATACCCATATCGATAAATTCTCTTTCAAAACCCGCTATAAGATTTGGTGGAACTTGAATCGCAATTTCATTTTCAAAAATAATACAAGCAAATCCTACTACTTTAAGCATTTCTTCAATAGAAATGGGTTTTTTAGGTTTATAAGGGATATTTTCTTTATTCACAAAATTCTGAATTATTACCTCTTGAATATGTCCGTATTCTTTATTAATTTCTTTGATTAAAAATAAATCTCCAATTATATCTTCAATAGTTTCTCCAATACCTAATAATAAGCCTGTAGTAAATGGAATTTTTAATTTTCCTGCATTTTTTATATGCTCTACTCTTTTTTTCGGAAGTTTTCCAGGAGATTTTTCGTGTACTCCACCTCTTTCAAAAAGTTTCATACTTGTGCTTTCAAGCATTAATCCCATGCTTGCATTATAATTTTTTAAACTCTTCATTTCATCATAAGTCAAAAAACCTAAATTTATATGGGGTAGAATTTTCAAATCAAGTAAATATGTACAAATATCTTTTACAAACTCTATAAAATCTAAACAATTCCACTTTTCTAATTCCTTTTGTACTTCAAGAAAACTCCCAGGACGTTCACCAGACATAATTAAGGCTTCTTTGCAATTACTTTGAAGAGCTTTTTGAATTAATGAAGTCATGTGTCCATCACTAATCAATATAACATTATTCTCACCGTTTAATTTAGGAATCTTAAAATTATAAAAACAATACCCACACTGATTAACACAATAGTTTGATAGAGAAAGTGTGAAATTCTTAGAATATGTTATTACTTTCTTTTTATCATTAGGCAATTGATCTTTTACATTTTTTACTTTTTCTATAATTTGTTTTAACTTAAGCTTTGTTAAGCTTGCAATTTCACTTTGATTTATCATAATTCACACTTCTTGTATCTCAACACTACATAATTATCTCTACTTAAAACTTCAAGCAATTTAAACCTTCTTCCTTCAGCCATGGTTTCAAAACCTTTACCCTCAACTAGATTAGTAGCATCTCTGCCCCCCACTATCCAAGGTGCAATAGTCAATCTGATTTCATCTACTAAATTTTGTTTAAGAAAGCTCCAATTTAACGTACCTCCTCCCTCTAATAAAAGTTTTCGAATTCCCAAATTATAAAGAAGGGGCATAAGACTTGAAATTTTTACTCTCTTACCTTTACCAGATTTTAATATCTTTACTCCTTTGGATTCAAAATCTTTTATTCTTTCTAAAGATACATTTTCTGTAGTACAAATTATTGTAGGATATAAGTCTGGTTTAAATCTGATTACATTTGAATCTAGCGGTATTGAAAGATTACTATCAATAACAATTCTATAATAACCGTTATGTTCAAAAAATTTAATATGAAGTTTAGGATCGTCTTTTAATATTGTATTTTTTCCAACAATTATTCCACCTACTTGAGTCCTAAGTCTATGCACTTCTTTCCAATCTTCCTCATCAGATAGATTAGGATCTCCGTTTTTTGAAGCTATTTTTCCATCTATAGTCATTGCAGCACTTAAAATAATATAAGGCCTGTTAATTTCTTTCAAAAACTAATTCTCCTTTTATATATGTTTTTCTTATATTTTCTGATTTTGCTCTTTGAGTAATTATATCATAAATATTATTAGTATCTAATTTGGAAGAAAAAAGATTTGGAGCGCAAAGATCAATTAAAAAAAAATCAGCAAATTTACCATTTGAAATTGAACCATATTCGTTATCAACATTAAAATTTTTTGCTGCGTTAATGGTGACCAATTTCAATAAATCTTTCGATGTAATTTTAATGTTTTTATCATGACTACATAAAACTCGTGAAATACGATAAAAGTATCGTATCTCCTCAAATAGATCAGTATTATTTACCATAACATTATCTGTACCTAATGATATCGGAATTTTCAATCTGTATATCTCGCTAATAGGGGGAAATCCAAGACCAAAATATCCATTACATCGAGGACATAAAACAAGAGATTTATTATTTATTATTATGTTCTCTAAATCATTTTTATTAAATTTCGTTCCATGAATAATGATATCTACTAAATTGTCATTAAACACTTCTTTAATCAGATTAGGATTACGGGTTTTTTCTGCACAGTGACTGGCAATAATTTTTTTAAATTTTTTTTTTGCAGATAGTATAAATTTTTTATTTGTGGCATTTATTTGCTTATAACTAGATAATCCAACTCCGTCTGCTAAATCAAAAACAGATTCTATTTCACTTTCATCCATAAATCTCCCCAAAATTAAACATTTAATTGCACTATTAGTAAGTGCCTTTTTTAAAAGATTTATTCCTTCTATACCTCCCTCTCTAAAATCAATGAAAAAAGTAATACCATTTGAAAGCATTTC
>JBHLNL010000003.1:0-56169 GCA_048941605.1 Promethearchaeota archaeon
GAAAGATGTCCGCGAGATGTAAGACCTACAGACGTAATTATGGAATTGCGTAATTATGCTACAAAATTAGGGAATATTTCTCCTAATCATAGAGCTGTTGTAGGTTATTTAAAGAATTTTGGACATGCAGTACCTATAAATGATGAGGTAAAAAAACGACGAGTTGAATTAGGTTTAGATGAATTACCTCCTACTGCTTTTAAATTTAAGCAGGAGGGAAATGATAAAGATTTAAAAAATATAGAAAAACATATGTTCAATTTACCTCCAGTTAAGGAGGAGAAGAAGGACAAGGAGGAGATATAAATATGGTTAAAGAAAACACATTTGCTTTCTTTTTAGGGTGTTTAATGCCTAACCGATATCCAGCTATAGAGAAATCAACCAAATTTGTAATGGAAAAATTAGGATACGAGATTTTAGATATGGAAAGAGCAACATGTTGTCCTGCTCCAGGAGTCTTCCGTTCCTTTAATAAAGTTGATTGGATGGTGGCAGCAGCAAGAAATCTTTGTATTGCTGAAAAATTAGATGCTGATATTTTAACTGTATGTAATGGGTGTTTTGGGACACTCCAAGAAGTTAATAAACATTTGAAAGAAAGCGAAGAACAGCGCGAATTAGTAAATAAGAAACTTAAATTACTCGGTGACTATGAATTCAAGGGAAAGATTGATGTTCGGCATGTTGCTGAAGTACTTGGATATGAGATTGGTCCATGGGGAATAGAAGATGTAATTGTTCGAAAGGTTAATGCTAAAGCTGCGATACATTATGGTTGTCATTTTCTAAAACCTACTCGAATAAGAGAGATTGAAAGCTCAGAAGGACCAACAATTATAGAAGAGTTTGTTGAAGCTTTAGGGATTCAATCTGTACGATTCAATGAACAATTAACATGCTGCGGTGCTGGAGGCGGTGTTAAGGCTTATGATGGTAATGCTAGTATGACAATTTTTGCAGAAAAGATGAAAAATATTGACGAAGTAAAACCAGATTTCATCTTGGATATTTGTCCATTTTGTCATTTACAATATGAAACTGGTCAAGATTATTTGAATAAAAATAAGAATTGTAATTATGATTATCCCGTAATCCATCTTTCTCAATTAACTGCATATTGTATGGGAATGGATCAAGAATTCATTGGTCTGCAATATCAACAAATGGGAAAGGATTACATTTTTGGAGGAGTTGAGGTAAATAAAGAAGAGGAGGCGGTATAATTTGACTATAAAAGAAGAAAAAATAGAAAATACCAAAAGTATAGGGGAAAAGGTTGTCAGCGCAGATGATGATGAACCACAAATTGGAGTATTTGTATGTCATTGTGGACACAATATAGCAGGAACTGTAGATGTAGCTAAAGTTGCTGAATATGCTTCTACGTTACCTAATGTGGTTAAAGCAGAGCATTATATGTTTATGTGTTCAAAACCCGGAGTTCAAATGGTAAAAGATTCAATCAAGGAATTAGGTGTAAACCGAACAGTTGTTGCATCATGTTCCAAAAATCAACATGGAAGAACCTTTGCTAATGCAATTGAAGAGATGGGTCTTAATAAGCATAGACATCAGCAAGTAAACGTACGAGAATATTGTAGTTGGGTTCATCAAAAAGAGAAAGAAAAAGCAACAGATAAAGCATTGAAACTTGTTGAAGCAGGAGTTAACAGAGCAAGAAAGTTAGAGGACGTTGAAACTAGGAAGATTCCAACCACTAAAGCAGCATTAGTAATAGGTGCTGGCATAGCTGGGCTTAGATCTGCTCATGATATGGCCGAGTTGGGTATTCCAGTTTATTTAGTTGAAAGAAATTCAACAATTGGAGGTCATATGACACAATTAAACAAAACATTTCCAACGTTAGAATGTCCACAATGCTCAATCTCTCCATTAACAAATGGAGTTGCGAACCATCCCTTAATAGAGTTATATACTAATGCCCAAATTAAAAATGTTGAAGGTTCAATGGGAAATTTCAATGTAGAAATTGAAATTAAACCGCGATATGTAAAAGATAACTGTACTTCTTGTGGAGAATGTGCTCTTCATTGTCCAGTTGAAGTCCCTAATGAATGGGACAGTGGAATGTCCATGAGAAATGCGATATATAAAGCATATCCACAAGCGATACCTGCAACTTATGTACGAGATAAAAAAACATGTATAGAGTGTAATACATGTATTAATATTTGTCCAGTTCAAGCAGTCGATTTTTCAATGGAACCAGAAACAAAAACATTTAAAGTTGGCTCAATAATAGTGGCGGCTGGTTATGATGAATATGATCCTACTGAAATTGAACCTTATCATTATGGACAAGAAGGTTATGAAGATGTTATTACACAATTGAAATTAGAACGAATGTTATCACCAACTTCTCTTACAAATAGTCAAGTTTTACGCCCTTCGGATGGTAAAATTCCTAAAAATATTGTAATGATCCAATGTGTTGGGAGTAGAAACGACCAAGTCGGAAATCAATATTGTACAGGTGTGTGCTGCAAATTTGCTATTAAAAATGCGAGAATAGTTAAAGAAATGTATCCGAATTCAGATGTAACGATCTGTTATATTGATATAAGAACTCCTGGACTTAACTTTGAAGAACTATATAAATCAGCTCAAGAAATTGGAGTAAAATTTATTAGAGGGCGTCCTTCGGAGATTCTTAAAAATCCTATTTCAGGAGAATTAAGAGTTATTGTAGAAGATACATTGAGTCAAACACCTTTAAAGCTTAAAGCAGATTTGGTTGTGCTTTCCGCTGCAATGGTGCCTCCTGAAGGTATCGGACCTCTAGGGTCAAAGTTACACGTACTTCGTTCTAAAGAAGGATTCTTAAAAGAATTTCACATTAAAATGAATCCTACATTAAGTAGTAAGGGAGGAATTTTCCTAGCAGGTGCTATTCAAGGTCCTAAAGATATTTCAGAGACAGTTGCTCATGCGGGGAGTGCTGCCGCATTAGCTGCTGCCCCATTGGTTAAAGGATACATAGAAAAAGAGATGTTAATCCCTACGATTGATTATGATTTATGTGTCAATTGTGGATTATGTAAAACTGTCTGTGCGCCTGCAGCTATTGAAATTAGCACTAATGGAAGTCCAATCGTAAACGAAATTGCATGTAAATCATGTGGTATGTGTATGCCTGCATGTCCAACAGGAGCAATTCAATTACTCAATTTCAAAGATGATCAATTATTAGATGAAATTATTGCAGTATCAGGTGGAGGTGCTGTTTGCGAATGAGTGAATGTGAATATATCGAACCAAAGGTCCAAGAAAAAATTCAAAATATGGTAGTATTTATGTGTAATGAATGTGGACAAGGTTCAGCGAATACAGCTGGAGTTGCTCGAATGGCTTATGAGCCTGCTATTAGAATAGTAAGAGTACAATGTACTGGTCAGGTTGGTCCAATCCAAATTATGGATGCATTGAACAATGGAGCTGATGCTGTTGCTTGTGTTGGATGCTGTTTAGGAGCTTGTCATTTCTTTAATGGTAATATTTTATCAATGCATAGGATTAAACTAATGAAAAAGTTATTCAAAGAGCTCGGATATAGTGATCAATTTGTAAATCAATATACCTCTCGAGCAGCAGAAGGCGAAACTGCAGTAGGAGATTTTGAAGATATGGTTGAAAGATTAGCAAATGCAATAAGAGAGGAGGGTACGATAAAAGATGGATGTTAAAATATTTCAATTTAATGGATGTAATAAATGCTTCAATGAGACAATACTCTTAAAAGAAAATTCAAAATATGCAGTAGAATTGATTTCAAAACCTGAATCCTGGAAAGAAGAAAAAGTTGATGTTGCTATAATTACTGGATATTTATTACCTGAAAATAAGGAAATATTAGAAAGGATTAAATCAAATTCAGAACGAGTTATTGCGTATGGAAACTGTACTGTCACTGGTGGAGTTTTTGCTCTTGCCAATCAAAGAGGACATAATGTTATTCCAATAACAAGGTTAATTGAAACTTCAGCACATATTCATGGATGTCTTGGTGAAATTGAAGAATTAAAACTAGCTATTGACGAATCAGAAAAACAAGAATTAAAAAATCTATGCAATGTATGTGAAAGAAAAAGAACTTGTGATTACTTAGACGAAGTGAATCGTCAAATTGAATTAACCGATGATAAAACTTGTTTTAATGATTTAGGTTTTCTCTGTAATGGATTTATAGCAAAAGAATGTAAAGAACGATGCATTAATTTTAATACACCTTGTAGAGGATGTAAGCCTTCTGTTGAACGTTCTGGTATCAGAATGTTAGGAATGTTTGGTACTTTGATGGGTAATATTGAAGTAGCTACTGAACATTCCGAAAAAGGAGCTACAGATAAACTTGCTGATAATGAAGACGATGTTGTAAGAAGTTTGCCTGATATTGTAGGAAATTTCTTTAGATTTACATTATCAACATCTGGTTTACCTAAAGGGAGAATTCCATCTGTTGGTACTTTACTTGAAGATGTTTTTGCAGGAAGGTTAATTGAAGAATTACCTTTAATTTCAGGATTATTAGGAGGAGACAAGTGGATTTCATTAACACTTAAAATAATTGAAAGTTACGAAAAAGCAAATAAAATTGAAGTTAGTAAAGAATCTCAAAAATTACGTAAAAAATTGCTTGAATTGGAAAACGACCTACAAAACGCAATAAAAGAAGAAGATCCAGAGCAATATCGGAGGGTTACTGAAGAAATTAGAAAGCTTGCTGGCAACATGAATCTTTCAAATATATATTTTGGTGGTTTTAAATCTCAAATCAAGGATATTGATAATTTTGAAGAATATAAGACACAAGTTTTCGACGTGGTTGAAGGAACTTATAAAAATGGGATTGTTGAATTCACAATTGATCCAATTGGAATTGTAAAAGAAATTAAGATAAAAGAGGGATAAATATGAGTTTTGAATTATTAAGAGAAGAAATTGTTGACGCTGGTTTATGTCAAGGTTGTGGTTTATGTGCAGGTTCATGTAAACATATTGCAATGGATGTAAGGCGTCCAACTTTAAAAGACTATTGTATATTGGAAAGAGATGGACAAGATTGTGGAAAGTGTTATCAAAATTGTCCACAAGTAATCCAGAAAAAGTTTAAGGAGAAGCAACCTCTTGCGATTTATTCATTAAGAAGTAAAGATCCAGAAATTTTAAATAAGGCTTCAAGTGGAGGATTTGTAACTACTTTTACTAAAGAATTGTTGGAAAACGAATCTCTTAAAGAGATTGTGATGGTTCAAGAAGACAACGAAAAGCCAACAGCTGAGATAGTGTCTGATCCAAATGAAGTAGTTCAAAAAGCGGGAGTTATTTATGGTAGGTCTGGAGTACTGCAGAGATTAGTAGAACTTACGGGTGAAACTTTTGACCCAATTGGCATTGTCGGTGTGCCATGTGAAATGCGTGGAGCTGCTGAACTTGAAGAAGAAATGAATCGAGAAATTTTAAAAATTGGATTGTTTTGTAGTTCTCAAATGAGAACTGAACAAACAGATAAAGGTTTAGTATGTTCCCCTTGCTGTAATGGATGTCCTTCAGGAGTTAATGCTCAAGGATATATTTCATTAATACGTCAAGGCAAGTATCAAGATGCTGTAGACTTGATTAGAGAAAGCAATCCACTTCCATCAATATGTGGAAGAATTTGTACAAATGAATGCGAGCATGGTTGTACTTTAATTGGAGATGATCATCCTGTTGCAATTCGTGAATTAAAGAAATTTGTTACTGAGTGGGAAATTGAACAGACTAAAAGCACCTCAAAAACAAAGGGTAAATTAGCTAAAAATGCTAAAAAAGTAGCAATTATTGGATCTGGACCAGCGGGCTTAACAGCAGCTTATTTTTTAAGGAGAATGGGTTATGCACCTACAATTTTTGAGAAGACCGATCAAACTGGAGGAATGTTAAGATTCGGTGTACCACAATTTAGATTGCCAAATTATGTATTAGATTATGATGTGGGTAGAATCATAGATTCTGGTGTTAAAGTCGTACTCAATAAGCCTTTAGGGCCTGAAATGTCAATTAATGATTTAAAAAATGATGGATTTGAAGCTATATTTATCGCAACTGGACAGTATAAACCTCGTACTCTACATTTAGAAGGAGAGGATCTACCAAATGTTCATGTAGCAATTCGTTTCCTAATGGATAGAAAGTATCGATATTGGGAAAATAAAGAAGAATTTAAAGGTAAAACTTTAGGCATAATCGGAGGTGGACCAGTTGCTGTGGATGTTGCTCAAACAGCTCTTAGATTAGGTGCTGAAAAAGTTCACCTTGTAGATATAATGTCTAAAGAACAACTCGAATTGGTATTAAGAGATATACCTGAAAATGAGATGGAGTTTATGGAATATCATTTTACGACATCAACTTCTAAAATCACTCAGGATAAAGATAAAAAATTAGTTCTTAATTCTTATAAGATTGAATGGGGTAAACCTGATAAAAATGGAAAGAAACCATTAAATAAAATTGAAGGATCAGAATATGAGATACCAGTCGATTCTATTGTGATCGCAGTTGGTCAGGCTGTAGATTTCGAACAAATTGATGCGGCTACTAATAATAAATTAGAAAAAGAACGAAATAGAATCAAAGTAAATGAAATAACTTTTGAAACTAATATTTCCGGAGTTTTCGCTGGTGGAGATATTATTAGCAATTCTAAAGCTGTTGCTATTGCAGCAATCGCTCATGGAAAAGAAGCAGCAATTTCAATTGATAGATACTTAAAGGGACAGAACTTAATCGAAGGAAGATATAAAAGAGAGAATTCATTTTTCACTGGACCTAAGAAACCTCCAAAAGATTTTTCTCTAAAACCAGAAACTTTAGATGAAGCGACTGAAGAAATTAATTGGAGTTTTGAGGAAATTGATAAAATGTTCAATGAAGATATGGCTTTACAAGAAGCAAGGAGATGTTTAAGTTGCAATCATTTCTGTACTCACTGTCAAGATTTCCCCGCAATATATTCTGATCTTACTGCTGGTGAAGTAGGTTCAAAAGGTGGTTATACTACAGTCGTAATATGGACAGAACGAGGCAAGGAACTTGTTGATAAAGCAATCGAAAAGGGATTATTCGAACAAGGAGAGGTGAATGAAGAAGAGTTGAGAACTGCTATTAATCTAAAATCAAAGCGTGAGTTAATGAACTTTGAGAAAACACCAAGACAGCAGGTATTAGATTATATAACACTTCAAGGATCAAGTACAATTTCGGATATCTCAAAAAATCTGGGACTTGAACCTAAGAAAGTTCGATATGAAGCATTGCGTTTAGTCCAATTAATGGAACTTGAGATGAAAGCTGAAGCTGATATGGAAGAACCAATATTTTTAGTATTATGTGATTAAAAAATTAAATAAAACTATCAAGGAGAGAAATATAATGAAATATGATATGGAATTAAATGTCTGCGGGTTAGTATGTCCTGTTCCAGCTTTAAAAACAAAAAAACAACTCATGAAAATGAGACCTGGAACTGTTTTAAAAGTAATAACAGACTACAAACCAGCCAGTGAATCTGTTCCACGCGATTTAGCAAAAACTAAACACAAACATTTAGGAACAGATTTCATAGAAGACGATGAGCAATGGTATATGTATTTTCAAGCAGTAAAGTAAATATAATATTATTTTTTTTCTTTCTTTTTTCTATAAATAATTAATTGAGCAATTTTTTAAAGTTTAATTTACCTAGTAATAAGCATGAGAGACTATAATTATTATAATAATAATTATCTTCAAATTAGTTTTACTACTTTTTTTTAAGTAATTTTATTCTAATATTCTCATCTTTACGTTATATTTAAAATTATAATTAGCTTAAACATTCATAAGGTTATAATCCAAATTTTTCCAAAATCTGTCCAACATGGATGAAAATATAGCTCATTTAGAATCTAAGGAGCTAACTCAGGCAGAAAAACTCATTGATGAAGGCATGTATGATGAAGCCCTTCAACTCATAGAAAATTTCGAGCGAATGAAGTGTCTCACGCTTCAGGATAAAGTATCATGTCGTCTCCTCAAGTGCAACCTTTTATTTTGGCAATGGAGATTTGAGAAGATGCTTAAAATAGCAGATCAAACATATAAAGAGAGTTTAGAGTTGGAAAAAAATCTCCAATCAGTTGACACCTTAATATTAAGCGCGAAGGCTTTAAGATCTCTTGGTAGAGAAGAGGAAGCTATTAAGGTTATTAATCAAGCCGAAGAATTATTAAAATGTTTTACCAAAGAATTACCAGAAGATTACATGCAACGAGAAGCTCACATATATTTAGCTAAAGGTAAAAGATGTCCATCCAATTCTTATAAAATAGATGATCAACTAAAGTTCTTAGAACAGAGCTTAGGATTAGGAGAGAAATTAGGCAATTTTGCTATAATTGCTGAATCCCTTTTTGACATCGCTTTTATTCTTGGTAATTCAAAAGGTGAATTAAATCATGCCATTAAATATCTAAAGCGAAGCTTATTATTTGCAGAGGAGTGTAATAGCAAGTATTATATAGCTATGAATTTGTTATTTTTAATGATTTTTCATATGGCTAAAGGTGAATTAGATCAAAGTCTCATATATGCAGAGCAATGTTTACCAATATTCGAGAAGATTAATAATAAACAGATGATCGCAGGTTCATTTACCCAAATTGGAGGAATCTATAGAGGAAAGGGTAACTTTGATAGAGCTTTAGGGTATCTAGAACGAGGTCTAACAATAAGAGAGGAACTTGGGATTAGTATAACCACATCTATAACTCTCACTAATTTAATTGAGGTAGCAATCGACATAGGTGATCTTGATTTAGCCCAAAAATATTTTAACCGCTTAAAACAGCTTCACGAACAAGAGGAAAGTAAATGGGTTAATTCAATATTTCGCTTAAGTAAGGCCATCCTACTGAAAACCAGTCCTCGAGCCCGCAATCGAGTAAAGGCTGAGGATATATTAAAACAGATTCTTAAAGAAAAAGATTTACCTATTGATTTTTTAATAAATGTTTTACTTAATTTATGCGAATTACTCTTAACTGAATTAAATCTAACAAATGAAGTAGAAATATTAGAAGAGATTAATCCTTATCTAACCCAACTTTTAAATTTATCAGATAAAGCAAATTCATTTTGGATTTTGGGGGAAACATACCTTCTACAAGCCAAATTAGCATTAGTTTCATTGAATCTAGATGAAGCACGCAGATTATTAACTAAAGGACAGAAAATTGCTGGAAAATATGGTCTTAGACTATTAGCTCGGAAAATTTCAAATGAACATGATGAATTACTTAGGCGGTTAGATATGTGGGAAAATTTAAAAGAATCAAAAGCATCTTTAACTGAGCGTATGGAATTAGCGCGTTTAAATGAGCAAATGGAGAATATGATACGAACGAGAGGTAAAACTATTCCCCAAGTTTCTGATGAACAGCCTGTATTTCTTTTAATTGTCTCTGAGGGAGGGAGACCGATATTCTCTCAATCCTTTTTAAAGGACAAATCTTTTGAAGATCATCTTTTTGGGGGTTTTTTTACAACTATTAATTCCTTTATTAATGAAAAGTTTTCAGAAGGGCTGGATCGTGCCATTTTTGGAGAGCATACGCTCCTTTTGAATTCTATTTCCCCTTTTATGGTTTGTTATGTATATAAGGGACAGTCCTATTCTGCTCACCATCGGCTTAAGTCATTTGTTAATGAATTAAAAAGAAACAAAGGTGTTTGGAACACAATCGAAAAATTTTATCAATCAAATCAAGAAATTCAGATTAATAATATTCCTCTACTTGATTCATTAGTAAATGATATCTTTATAAAGAAAAATATAACATTAGATTTAAAACAATAATTAGCTTAATGTATTTATAAGGTTATAATCCACTTTCAGTGTAAAAATGTCTCATTTAGAGCTAGATGAATTGGCACAAGTTGAAAAACTCTTTGATGAATTTAAGCTTGATGAAGCTATTGAATTATTGGACTATTTAATACAACACGAAGGAATTACTATCCAACAAAAAGTTTCATACCAGTTTCTCAAGGGACAAATTCTAGTATATCAGGGAAAGGTCAAGGAGCTTTTTAAGTTGGGAAGAAAAATATACAAAGAAAGTCAAAGATCTAATGCCTCTCTCCAATCGGTTGATGGATTATCCTTGGTTTTTGTAGGTTTGATTTTATTTAATAGATTTGATGAATCCCTCGAAGTTATTCAAAAAGCTGAAGATATATTAAAGCTAATCTCTCAAAAATTTCAAAATGATTTATTGCTAAGAAAAGTTCGAATAAATGTTTCAAAAGCAGTTATTAATTTTAATAAAGGTAATATAGATTTGGCAGAAAAGTACTTTGAATGGAGTATCGGGATGCAAAAAGAACTTGGTGCTACTTGGGAAATTATCTGGGCTCATCTTCAAATGGCAGCTCTACTAGATAATGTTAAAACTAGATTTGATCTTGGTATGGAATATTCTAATAAAGCACTGGCACTTGCAGAAGAAATAAAATTTAACCACTACTGGATTGCTATGTGCCATACTCAATTGGGAGGGATATATTCAGAATTAGGTGAATTTAATATTAGTTTAGAACATTCTATGAAAAGTTTAAACCTATTTGAAAAACTTAAAAATAGACTAATGGTCGCTGGTCTCAAAAATAATATAGGATATATAAATGGTATTATCGGAAATTATGATGTTGCTTTGAAATATTTGGAGGACGCTTTGATAATTTGGGAGCAAGAACCTATAAATATAGAAGGATGTCTTGACAGTTTAATATTTGTATCTCTAGAAAAAGGAGATACTGAACTTGCTCAAAAATATTTTCAACGTCTAGAAGAATTGTATAATAAAAGAAGAAATGGTGAAATCGAAACATTATACCAATATAATAAAGCGAAAATGTTAAAAAGGAGTTCTCGAATCCGGGATATTGCCAAAGCTGAAGAATTATTAAAGAAACTGCTTGATAAGAAACCTACTTTTTTAAATATTTCTATTGATGTATATATCGAACTTTGCGATTTACTTCTTTCGGAATTCCGTATAAATAAAAACACCGAAGTACTCAAGGAAATTAATCATAACTTTGAACAATTATTAACTATAGCTGAAAAATCACACTCATATTTAATTTTTTGTGAAACCTTCATATTACAAGCGAAATTAGCTTTAGTAAATTTGGATGTTAAAGCAGCGAGACGTTTTTTAACCCAAGCTCAAAAGATTGCTGAATCTTACGGAATAAAACGATTAGCAATGAGAATTTCATATGAACATGATGAATTACTTAAACAATTAAAAATTTGGGAGGAGTTTAAAGAATCAAAAATATCTATGTCTGAACGTATAAAACTTTCACGGTTAAATGAACAAATGGAGGATTTAGTAAGTAAACGAATGATCAATGTTCCAGAGCTTTCAGATGAAGAACCCTTACTAATTTTAATCGTTTCCGAGGGTGGAAGACCCATTTTCTCTCAATCATTTATTGAGGATAAATTTTTTGAAGACCACCTTTTTGGAGGATTTTTTACAGCTATTAATTCCTTTATTAATGAAAAATTCTCTGGGGGGCTTGATCGTGCTTCATTTGGGGAACATACACTCCTCATGAATTCTTTCTCACCCTTTTTAGTATGCTATTTATTTAAGGGGCAATCATATTTAGCCCAACAAAGAGTTATGAAATTGATTGATGATATTAAAAAGGATGCAAATACGTGGAAAACTTTTAATGAATATTATGAATCAAACCAAGAAATACAACCAGATGACATCCCCGCACTTAAGTCTCTAATATCTAAAATTTTCATAGATAAAAGTTTCTCTCTCAATGTATAGAATATATTTATATTAAATAACATCTGAATTAGAAGCAAGTAAGAAATTATTGCAATATTAAATTATATTTAAATCGGTACTGTTCTTAATAGTTATCTTGTATCTGAAAAGTATGAATCCATGAAAATCAAAAGTAATAAAAAATAATGTCATATCCAGAAGCTGAAGAATTAATTCAGGCAACAAAACTTATTGCTGCTGGTAAACTGAATAAAGCGCAAGAGATTTTGAAGGATATAGAAGAGAAGAGTGGTCAAAGTCCTCAAAACATCATCATATCTCATCTACTTAAGTGCGAACTCTTAAGTGAGCGAGGCTTATATGAAGAAGGGATTAAAATTGCTGAACATACCTACAATATGAGTTTAGAACTAGGATTAAATCTTTTAGCTCTAGATGCTCTATTAACTTGGGCTTTTTTGCTATTATGTCTTGGAAAGCCTGATCAATCATCTGAAATTACTGAAAAGGCAGAACTCTTATTCAAATCTTTAGTAAATGAATTACCAGCTGATAACAAACAGAGAGAGTCGTCTTTAGCTTTGCTGAAAGGATGGATCTACCATCAACGAGGTGATATTGAGTCAGCAATTAATCACTTTGAGCTTAGTCTTTCTTTACGAGAAAAATTTGAGTTTAAAAATGAATTTTCTCTTTATGGGAATAGACATGAACTTGCCCTTTATGGAATCGCTTGGGCCTATTATAGCGAGGGTAAATATAATCGTGCTTTAAAATATTCAGAACAAGGCATTGGTATTGCAGAAGAAAAAGGGCATATTTCTGATAAATTAAGTTTTCTCTTTATTATGGCAAACGTTTATAGTTTTAAATGGGAATTGGATAAGAGTATAATGTATGCTGAAAAGTGTATGAAAATTTGTAAACAACTTGATAATAAGATACTTGCTGCAAGAGTTCTTGAAGTCTTAGGATGGAATTATAAAATGAAAGGAGATCTAAATCGAAGTATTGAGATTTATGAAGAAGGTTTGGAAATTTTTAAGGAATCTGATCACATACTTCTTATATCTCTTATATTAAACAATTTAGCGTCCTGTTATAAAATGAAAGGAGAATTGGATCAAGCGTTAAAATTTATAGAACAAGCAATAGTATTAAGTAATGAGATAAATCACACATATCGAATTTCGAGCAATCTTAGTTTTTTAATTCAGATTTTAATTAGCAAGGGTGATTTAGAACGGGCACAGAATTCACTTCAAGAATTCGAACATATAAACAATCAAATCAAAAACAGAGATATAAATCACATGTATCTTCTTGATAAAGCTCTACTTTTAAAAACTAGTTCTCGGGCTATAAATCGAGGTAAAGCTGAGGAAATTTTAAAGCAGATCCTTGAAACTGAGAACTTAAATTCTGAAATATACATGGAAGCATTACTTAACTTAAGTGAATTACTCATAACTGATTTGCAAATATCTGATGAGTCAGAAATATTGGAGGAGATTCACCTTCTCATTACAAAACTATTGGATTTATCAGAAAAATCCCGATCGTATTGGGTTTTAGGAGAATCATATCTTCTCAATGCCAAACTAGCATTAATCCAATTGAGATTAAACGAAGCACGAAAGCTATTAACTCAAGGGCAAAAAGTTGCTGAAAAGTACGGAATGACCCTATTGGCAAGGAAAATTTCACATGAACATGATGAATTACTTAAGCGATTAGATATGTGGGAAAATTTAAGAGAATCGAAAATATCCATGTCTGAACGTATAAAACTATCACAGTTAAATGAACAAATGGAGAATGTGGTAAGTAAACGAATGATTAAAGTTCCAGAGCTTTCAGATGAGGAACCTATTCTTTTATTAATAGTTTCAGAGGGTGGGACTCCACTTTTCTCTCAATCATTTATTGAGGATAAATCTTATGAAGACCATCTTTTTGGAGGTTTTTTAAGTGCTGTAAATACTTTCATGGACGAAATGTTCTCTGAAGAGCTTGATCGGGCAACTTTTGGAGAACATACTCTTCTCATGCGCTCTATATCGCCTTTTTTCCTATGTTATATATATAAAGGTCAATCTTATTCTGCACAAAATCGAATAAATTCATTTATAAATGAAATACAACGTAATAAAGAGGTGTGGAGTACTTTTGAAAAATATTATCAAATGAACAGGGAAATTCAATTGAAAGATATTCCCCCCCTTGATCCTATTATAAAAGAGGTATTTATTGATAGAACTTTAGTTACATAATAAGAGTTAGTAGATTTAAACTCCAAAAATATTCATGTCATATAATTTAAAATTATGAAGATTATTAACCAAGAATTTGACAGCATCATAAAGTCAAAAAATCCTGATGAAATAAATGATTTTTTAATTAAATTAAGTGAAAGTCCAGATATTGAATATTTTATCGTTATAGACTATCTTATAGAAAATTTAGAGGTCCAAATATTTGAGAAAATTAAACTCAATCTTATATTTTTGATAGGAGAGATTGCTAAGCTGTCCGCTATAGATGCCAAATATTTAAGCTTTTTATCCAAAACCTATTATTCATCAGATAGATGGGTTAGAGATGAAATAATTCAAGCAATTGGAAAAATTTTGAGTAAAACAGTAATTGAAGAAGAAATAATTAAACTATTAGGATATGCAATTAACGACGATTATCTCCCTATTAGAATTAATGCCCTTAAAACATTATTAGATTTAGAAAAATTACCCCTTTTTGTATGGAGGAACATCTTTCTGGCATTGAATTCAAAGAACTCTGAATTAGAAGCAATTTCAGCAAATATTTTGAATAAATTTCTTTCTGGTTTTAATCTATTGTTTAGTTCATTGACACATTTAGAAAATTATAAAATATTGAAGCCTAATGCCATAAGAGCTTTAATGTTGATTTATTTTAAATCTCCAATTAATCTTGAATCATTTCGGGAAAGCATTGCAACTTCAAATTGGGAAAATGAGTATAAAGAGAATTATCTTAAAGAAATTGATTTATATGAAAAAATTCTAATGAAAAGATTGTAGAAGAGAGAATTTATTGATACTTATCAAGGATTTCATCTAAATTTTTATTAGATAATATTATTTCATTAAATATTTTTATCAGAAGCTTTATAATTTCCCTAGGATTACCCTTGGAATTATCGTAAATATATTTTAGAACTACTTCGTTAAGTGGATAATAAGAATCTGAGAAATCTCTAAAATAATCAAAATAATTCATGTTACCAAAAAAATATTCTAAATTTTGCTTATAAAATGCTGAGAGATCTTCCTCTAAAAAGTTGGATAAACAAATAGGGTCTTTAAATAAACTTAATAATTTCTCATCCTTTCTTTCTAATTCATTCTTTATTTCTGTGCAATAATCCACTGATTTCAGAGTGACTATTATTCTAAGACCATTAATCTTATTCAAGTTGATAATTTTATCTAATAATTTTTCAGCTGTACGTTTATCTGGTGATTCCTTTGTTCCATACAACCAACTCCGGTCAAAAATCTCTTCTGTTTCCTCTTCTATAGTTATAGGTTTCATCATAGAAAGTACTTTTTCGAAATCATCTATGAATAAGACACTATTCACCATTGAATTTTCTACTAATACTTTAAGCATAGTGTAGGAGTTATTCTTTTCCCGTATATCATGCATTAAATTCAATCTTGAAAGCTCTTGTATATTTATGACTTCTCCTAAAAACCATCTTTCAGCTTCAATTTTTTTATATGGGTCTAGTTGATGAGCTGTGAGTGCATTTATTATGTCCAAAATTGCTACTTTATTTTCAAAAGCCGGTGACCATTTATCAAAAGCAACTTTTCTTACTTTTTCAATATCAGCCAGATGAAAAAAACCATATTTTCTCTCCAAAGCTCCCCATTCATTGCACAATCTTTTTGCTATACTTCTTAGCACTTCAATACCCATATTTTCTATAAATTCTGAATAAACATTGTAATAGAATTTCTTAACTACATTTTCAAGAGAAATATAGACTATATTATAATAATATAATTCATGTTTTAGGGTCCAAAATAAATGAGTTTTCCCAGTTCCTACATTTCCTATTATAGGTAAAATAAAATTTTCATCCTTTTCAATTATATCAATGATAGAATTTAATAAATCCTGTCTTGATTTAACAAACCCAATGTCTTCTTCTATTTCCCCCGTAGATACAAATTTTTTAAAAGGGGAACCAGTAAATTTTAAGAGATTAAGCAATTTCTGTTTTTTATTTTCAAAAAGGAGCATTTTCTTATCTGGTTTATTTTAAATTTTTAATTCTTCAATTCCTAGAATTATAATATATTCAACTACTTTATCATCAACATTAACAATTGGCTCATAACTTATATTGAGCTTTTCATTTTCATCTCTTCCAACAATTAAACAATCATAGAATACAGGATCCCCATTATGGTCAATAACAACTCTATCAGCAACAATAATACCATTCCTAATCATTGAAACTGGATTTTTTAGTATTTCTCCTTTAAAAAAATCTAAATGATTAATTCCAAATTTAATATCGTTTAAAAATAGGCCAGCAGTATGAAGTAGATTGACTGTAAATGGAAAATCATTTGAAAATTGACCTTGATCATACTGTTCCATCGTTTTTTCAGGAATTGACACAGAATATTCCAAAGGTGCTTCTTCAATATTCCATTTAAAATCAGTTTTTTTTGAAAACGGACTCAACTCATTTCCCATTTTTTCAAAACCAGTAAATAACCCGTCAGATATAATAATTCCTTCAGAATCTGAAATTTTTATATTATCTGAAAAGATAATTTTATCCTGACACTTCGATACAATAGAGCCTGTAAATTCTCCATTAATTTGTATGCCTTTCATTGAGTCGAATAATATAAAATTAGCCGATTTATTCATGGTAACTACTTTTTCATCAATATCATATATTCTTTCTTAGCTAGTCTTTCAATGTTACATCATTAATCTTATATATAAATATTTTTTATTTATTTTTTGATAGATTATTTAACCTTACCATGTAGATAGTATATAATGGATTCTTTAATACTTTCTCAGAATATTTCAGACTTATCTAGAGCCGAGTTATTAGATAGGGCGAGTCAGTTCATTTTTTCAACAGGTTTAAATGATGGAACCTCAAGATTATGTAAAGCCAATATGAAATATGGATTAGCGCAATTTCATCTTATTCAAGAAAAATATGGATTTGAACCAAGAGCAGTATTCATATCATCTCCAGATGAAACAATCTCAAGAAATAAATTCAGATGGAATTCTGGCTTAGGATATGGAGGAAGATTGAATTGGGGAGAAGGAGATGACAAATTAATCTTTCTCAATACAAAACCTAATTGTTGTGGTATTTTAGTTGGGGGATTAGAAGAATTACCTGATCCCTACGATCTAATTAAAAAAATAGATGATATTAAATCTCATGAACTTTATTATAATGGTATCTTAATTAATTGGGATTATGGAATATCTAATCATTTTATAAATTGTTTTGAAACAAAAAATCTTTCTGATATTGATCTTCCACCTTATATGTTTTTAATTCATGGATCAGCTCCAGAGTTTAGAGATGATACCTATGGAATTGGGCTTTACATTGACAAATCAAAAACATTAAAGGAAATTTCGAAAGAAGAAAAAACTAAGTTGGGAAAGCAATTTATATTATTAGATTCTGATGCAGAGGATTATCTCAATTTTAATAAAAAAGCATTAAAATTTTCGAATATAAAAAGAGAAAAAATAGCTGATAAATTGTTTGATTATGGATATAAAATTATATGCAATCAATCTCACCAATTTTTAAAAAACAATAACAATATGTATTTAGGAAGTAATTGTACAGATATTAAATGTGACCTAATTGAATCAGATATATTTCCTACAACTCTAAGAGCAGACATCTCTGCATATTTATTTAGAGGAAAAAGGAATTTATCTGAAAGAACTCTTAAAAATCAAAACCTTTTAGAAAGGGCTGAAGAATTAGGACTTATAGAATTGTTAACAAATGCTTGTATTCTTCCTCATGGAGGAGGATATGAATTTACTGATGTGGACGATGTGTTAGACATACTAGAATATAAAGATCAAAGATATTTTGTCACTTCTCTAAGTAAGAATACTAGCAGAATAAAAATTATTAGGAATGTAAATGAATTGCAATTTGGATATAGGGGTCGAGATGTTGTTCTTAAATCTATTCAATTGGATCTTGGAGAAATTATCGCTCGATTAAATCCTTTATTTTCATTAAAATTATAAATTATTCTATTCGTGCTCCAAGAGGTAAATCCTTATCGGGTACTAATATAGAAACATTTTTACCCTCGACAGCAGCAAGAAGCATTCCTTCACTTAAAATTCCTCTTAATTTTCTTGGTTCTAAATTTGTTAAGACTACAATTTTCTTTCCTTTTAAATTTTCGATTTTGTAATGCTCAGCTAAACCAGCTACTAACGTTCTCTTTTCAGTTCCCAAATCAATAGATAATTTATAGAGCTTGTCCGCTTTAGGTACTCTTTCAACATTTTCGACCAGAGCAACTCGAATATCTAATTTTTGAAAATCTTCATATGAAATCAGTTCTTTTTCACCTTTTAATGGTTTTTTTTCTTTTAGTTTTTTATATTCTTCTTTAATTTCCTCAATATCAAATTTTTGAAAAAGGGGTTCCGGCTTTTTAATTTGTTGTCCTTCTCTTATAGAATTTTCATTTATACTATCCCATGCTAATTCTGATAATTTTGGACAATTTAAGTATGATAAAATCTTCTCAGAGGTATCTGGGATGAAAGGACCTAATAATATAGCTAAAGCATATGATGCTTGAGCACACAAATTAAAAACATAACCCGCAGCGGCTTTATTTTTCTTAATCAAGTGCCATGGTGCTTTTTCATTTAAATAGACATTCCCATCTCTTCCAAAATTCACAATTTCTCTCAATGCTTTCCTGATTTCAAATTTTTGTAATAAATTTCCTATTATCTCAGAAATAGAGTTTAATTTTAATATAAAAGCTTTATCGACTTCATCTGGTTCAAATTTTTCTGGAACTCTACTATTAAATTGCCTATTAATAAAAGTCATAGAGCGATGAATAAAATTACCGATTACATCATTTAGCATTTTATTATTATTATCAAATTCAGACCATAAGAATGATGTGTCACTCGTTTCAGGTCTATTATATAATAGATTAAAACGCCAATAATCCAAAGGAGCCAGCTCTAACGCCTCATCTATCCAAATACCAATTCCTCTTGATTTTGAGAATTTTTGATTTTCATACATCAACCATTCAGTAGATGATACATTATATGGTAATACAAGTTTTTCACTTTCACTTTTATTATCATTGTAAGCTAATAATAATCCAGGAAATACAATTAAATGAAAAATGATATTATCTTTCCCAATAAAAAAAACTGTTCTTGTTTTAGGATCATTCCAAAAGTAATTGAATTTACTTGGATAGTTAACTATTTTTTCAGCCCATTCTTTAACAGCAGTGACATATCCCAATACTGCTTCAAACCATACATATATTGTTTTATCTTCAGCATTCTTAAATGGAGCTGGAATTCCCCATTCTAAATCTCGCGTAATTGCTCGTTCAGGTAAACCTTCGGTTATACTATTTAAGCACATTTGTCGCGCATTAGTAGGGATTATTTCATTTTCTTCAATTAATTTCTTTAATTTGTCTTGTAATTTTGGTTGATCAAAATACCAATGTCTTGTTTTTTTAATTATGGGATTACTTCCACATATAGCACATCTAGGTTTTATTAATTCTAAAGGAGTTAGCAGTTTTTGGCAACTATCGCATTGATCTCCACGTGCATCTTCGAAACCGCAGTTTGGGCATGTTCCTTCCACGAATCTGTCAGGGAGAAATAAATTATCCTGTTTGCAATAAAGCGATTCAATCTCTTTTTCGAAAATGTATCCATTTTTCTGTATATCTAAATACATTTTCTGCACAAATTCTATATGTGTGGGATTGTGAGTTATTGTATAGTTATCAAAAGAAATTTGCCATTTCTCATGCAAGTCTTTGATAATCTTATGATATTTAAAGGCTATTTCTTCAGCAGAAACTTTTAATCTTTTAGCTTCTACAGAAACTGGGGTTCCGTGAGAGTCAGAACCAGAAACAAAAACTACTTCATCCCCTTTCATTCTCAAGAATCTCGCAAATACATCTGCTGAAAGTGTACTTCCAATCAAATTACCTAAATGTGGTGTAGCATTTACATATGGCCACGCCGAAGTGACAACCCATTTATTTCTCTTTTTAGTATCTAATTTAATCAACCTCTCAATGTAAATTTATTAATAAAAAGAATCCTAAACTTAAATAATTTAAATAAAATAAGAATTAATAATTAGTTATTTTAAGGTTATTTTTGCACCACAATATCTACAAGCACTTAATTCTTTGTACATCTTTTGAAAGCAGGGTTCATGGTAATAAGCATTACATTTTTCACATTTATATACCTTAAAATCACCCAAAAAAATACTATGGCAATAAGAGCAAGATGCGTTGATTCCATTAATTTCTTCCTCAGGAATTATTGATAATTTAGTCTCATAAAATTCATCTTCTTCAGCAATTTTAATTTCTGGAAGTTCTTCTGCCTTTTCTTCAATAAGCTTTAATGCTACTCTTGGTAATTCTAATAAAAAGAAGCAAAATGGGCATCGGAACACATTTTCTTTATATTCTGTTTTCTTAGCCCACATAGCAGCACAAGATAAATGCATTGCTCGATCACAGCTAGGACAATAGCGACCTTCACTAAAAAAATCAGATCCAGTGACTGCTGCTTTTACAGAGTGGCAAATTTGACATTTATCTTGTCCTCGTACATTTCCTTTCATCATTAATCTAATATCTAATAAAGAAGGCCTTCTTAAAGGAAGAGCAATTTCACTAATTAAAGGAGCTTTTTTGTCTTTATTATTAGGAGAGAAATAATCTGTGGTTGCTTTTACTTCTTTTTTAGCAGCAAATTCATTTCCAGCATTAATAAATGCTTTAGAATTATTAAAATACCCGAAATCTCCTCCTGTTGATTGTGTTATTCTTTTTAAGGAGTTTTCACTATGATCTTGTTCACCACCTAATTGAAGAGCATCGATAAAGACACCTAAACCTTTTGCAATGTTAACAATCTTTTGTAATTTACCAATATCAGTATCTAACTTATTATCTGTAATAATAAATATTCGTGCGACTTTTCCTCCAATTTTTCTCATTTCTTCTACAATAATTTGTAAGGCAAATGCAATACCTTCATGTAAAAAACCCCGACCTGAAATTTGAAGTTTTTTTAAGGATTCAATTAATTGATTCTCTTCGAAGGCAAAATCAATTAGCTTTTTTGTCACATTTCCAAAAGTTATTATTGAAATTCGATCCTTCATATCAATAGATAACTTAGAATGGATAAAATTCCTAACCGTCTGTAATTCAATAGTTAATCTACTAGGTTTGAAATCCTTTCTTAACATAGATCTAGATGCGTCTAAAAGAATGACAGTATCTTCAATTTTTTGAATAGGCAAATTATCCCAAAAATTACCTTTTAAATTAAAAATTAATAAAATAATAGTAGTAGAATCTTATAAATTTCTATATCTATATTGAGTTATTTTCTTATTTTATGAATTCATAAGCAAACAGGGTATAAACTTTAATTGCATTGATAAAGTCTTCTATTTCTATATTTTCATCAGTTGAATGTGCAGTTGCACCACTTCCAGGTCCAAACATTATTGTTTCTGGGCAATAACCATCATTACGTAAATGTGAAGTATCAGCACTGGCAGGAAACATGAAATAATATGGTTTCTCATTATAGGCTTTTTCGACTATTCGATAAAAATCTTTTAAAGGAGATGATTTTTTCCATTCTTTCCAAAATGAAGGTTCAGAATATTGAACAGTTTCTAAATAAACAAAAACTTCTTCTGGAGCTCCTACTGGTTCACTTTTTACAATATATCCAATATCTTCTTCGATCACTCTTTTTAATCCCTCAATAATAGGTTCTATTTTTTGGTTCGGTAAAAGTCTAAAATCAATATATGCTTCACATTTATCGGGTACAACATTATCTTTGATTCCTCCTTTAATGATAGTTAAGCTCTTAGTAAATTGCGTCAATGCTTTTAAAACATTTTTCAGAAAATGTTGTTCATTTAAAACTCTTTCTAAAGCTTCCAAACTAGGAAAAGAAACACTCATTAACTTTTTTAATTCCTCAAATGAGAATGGTGGTTTAATTTTTGGAATATAATTATCTATGTTGTCTAAATTCTGAATTATCTCACTCATCATGTATATTGCATTTTTTCCCATGAATGGCCAATTAGAATGTGTAGAAATTCCATTTGTAATTATCTTTATAACAAGACGTCCTCTTTCACCAATGCTAATACAGTGAGGTAAAGGTTTAAGTCTAGTTGGTTCTGAGATAATAGTAAAATGAGGTTTAATTGATTTTAATTCATTGTGAATACACCATTCAGTTCCATATTTACCTCCTGTTTCTTCATCAGCAACTGCATTCAAAATTAGATTTCCAGAAGTTTTTAATTTTAGTTTTTTCAGAATTTTTAGAGCGATAATCATTGCTGCTAATCCTCCTTTCATATCTGTAGAACCTCTTCCATAAATATATTTCTTTCTTTTGATTGTGGCAGATAATGGTGGATATTTCCATTCTTCTTCAATTCCTGGCGGTACTACATCCATATGACCATTATATAGGAGAATTTTTCCCTTAAAGCTGTCATTCAAATACGCAATTAAGTTTGCACGATTATCACCAAAAGGAAAAATATCTGATTTTATGTTAGATTTTTTTAAATATTTGTCAATAATGAAAGCGACATTTTTTTCATTCCCAGGAGGATTGTAAGATTCAGTTTGAATTAATTCTCTAAAAAATTCAATATATTCATCCCGATTATTCTCAATTTCATTAAAAATTAACTCTTCGCTCATATAGATACCCTTTACAATTATTAGTTATGTTCCTATTTAAGAAAAATTTGAAAGTTTAAAATATTTTGTTATATCAAGGATCTCACCAATAAAATTAATATAATTAGGAAATTTTAATACTTTTAAATTATTTTATAAACAAAAATTAGATTATACGGTTATTTTATTGATTCGACGAAAAAAAGAGATAAAACGGATACTCTTTGTTACAATTTTTATTATTACAATTTTCTTGTCTAATATACAAATCCTCAATAATTTTAATGTATTCCAAGATGATACGAAAAATACTACTGTTAATGAAAATCTATTAGAAGATCTTCCTCAGATTGCTATTTCTGATGTGAATGGAAACTTTACGGGTTCTGGGATAGATCAAGCTGTAAGAGTATATGCAAACAATAAATCTCAGAATTTACTGAACAATGAGAAATATTTTGAAATTCCTTCTCTACCAACAGTGGATATGTATATGTCGTCTGGGGATTTTAATTTTACGTTTCAAAATAACTTTACAACAAACTATATTATTGAAGATGACGATGCACTCTATGCAGATGATTTTATCTCCTTTGATTATGATTCTGGATATTCAAGTATTACTTTCACAAATGGTACCCCAACTGAACCCTGGAGTTTCGGTAGTTTAACAGATGATAATAATGGAACATATATATCTGTTACTGCTAGTACTGGTTTGTTAAATTTTACTGTAGCCGCTGATTTTACTGGAACGGAATATACTTCTGGAGTTATCCAAGGAAACGTAGAATTTAATCGTAGTAAGATTCTTGGTTTTATATCATCATTAGTTTTCAGAATTATGAGTGATAAAAATGCTAATTTAACAGTAAGGATAAAAAATTATGATCAATCTTCGTGGAAAGAAGTGATATCTAATCTCCTCATTAATGGCAGTCTGGGACGTCAGGAGTTAAGACAACGTATTATTAATGAAAATCTAAATTTCATTGATCCATCAGAAATATGTTATATTCAGTTTATTTTTGATAGATATGATCAAACTTCATTTACAACAAGATTAAATGGGTATGATATGAGAGCTACTTATGCTTTTGATCTTCCAATAACTAATCAATCCTATGTAGCTTTAGAGTTTGATTTAAAGGGTGAAGAGTCTGCTCTTAATGGGTTTTATGGATGGATAAGGACCCTTGATCTTGTAGAAGCTACAACTACACAATTAAATATATCGCTATATCGTGCTAATAGAACTGTTGTAAGGATTCCCTCAAATTTACGTAATATTGACTTAGGTCCAGATTACAATGATATGATAGATTCGTTTATAGTAAGTAATTATTATGAAGATGCTTTATCTTATTTTGCATTTGATATAAGTAATACCGGCAAACTAAACCTTTCTAATTATTTTATAGTTGTAAAATCTAATAATCCTAAAGAAGTTTATAGCTTGGTCACCCTCCCTTGGTTTGATTATGGAGATGATAAAACTGAACATCAACTAAAAACCACTAATAATGATGGAATCAATTGGGCAAACGCTAAAAAAGTGGTTATTTCTGACTTTCGACCATATACATCAGGACAATTAGATGCTAGCTCTTTCAAACTAAATGTAACAAGAGGGTATATGCCCTCAGATTTCGCTGTAAATGGTAACTATACTTTAAGGATTCAGGATATCCCATTGGAAAATTTGGTTATTAGTACTTCACCCTATAATGAAAGTTCATACTTAACATGGGGTTTAGGTAGATGGGATCACAATTTTATTACACCAATCACCGATCCTGGAAATGTTTTTCGAATAGATCTCACTTGGAATAAAACAATTATTAAAGGATTTAAGTTCAATTTAACATCAGTTGAACCTGCTGGTATTGGATACTCTGTGAATGCTTATTGGATTGAAAACGCTTCAACATCATATATCGCAACTTATGATATTGATCCTGAATGGTTTTATACTTATAATTTTGATAAAAATGATCCGTTATTTGATACCTGGAATTTTTTTGAATTTTGGTACACATTTCCTAGTTATCTTTCAGCTAATAATGTAACAAATCCAAATAACGAGAAAATTCTCCCTAAATCTCCTGGAGAAAGCCCTCTAACTGAAAATCCCAGCAAAAAAAAGGTAATTATCTCGAAAGACATTGCTACGCTTAGTGGAGATTATATTCTTAATCTAACTTCATTTAATTTTATCTATGATATGCATAGTTATATTAATTATTATGGAAAATTATGGGAATCAAATGGTTTCATGAATGGTGATAATGTTTCTTTAAGCGTAGATGTACAAGATCATAATAATAATGCCCCGAAAAATGGCGATGTAAATGCTGTTCTTTTTTACCCAAATGGCACAAAATTTCGTGAATTAAATTGGTCAAATGGCTTTATAGAGGGATCTAAACTCGTTTACGATTTTAATAATCAGACAATTTTAGACATTACAATAGATCTCACGACTTTCGGTGAATATCATCTAGGATTCTTTTGGTTTAATGATTCTGCTATAGGATGTAAAAAATTGACAATTTACATTGATTTATATGATATTGAATTATACAATCTGGAATATTATTCCTTGTTAAATAAAAATATATTGGATGGAGAAATTATCAATAAAGTTTTCGACAATTACACTATGCTAGTAGCTTCCATAAATGAAACTACAGGGCTTTCTATGCCAAATTTCTATCCAATCAATAATAGCGATTTAAATGAACTGTTTTCTTATAATATTGATGGGCAAGAACTTCAAGTTATGTTAAATTCCTTTCTTCAAAGTGAAAATATCTTAAATCCTAGTGAAACTGTCAATATAAAACTGACTCTTCAGAATTTGCATTCTTTTCTTCCTATAGATGTCATCGTTGAAGTGAAATTGGTATCATTTATAAATGAACAATGGATTATCGCAGAAAATACTTCTGATCCTGTTCAATTATACTTTTCAGGACATCCAAATGATACATTTGAATTTAATATGGATCTAACAATTCCTGATTTCGATGTAATTACGAAAATATGGCGTGGTGTTAATGCACCAATCAGATTAGGGGGCGCAAAAACAATAGTAACAATATATATCGATGACCCTATTAAAATGGGTGAGTATGTAATTCCTGATTACTCTTTATTGAGTAATGAAACTTCTAATAATTTTGAAGGACACATCCTAGGAATGAGGGTAGCAGAAGAAACAGAAAGTATAACTATTATATACGATTTTAAAAGAAGTGAATGTATTTATTATCCCAATACTTCAAAGTTTTTAGTTAATATAATTGATCAGAATTATATAAGTAGCTACAAGCAATTTACAAATGAATTTTCTTTGAATCTCAATAGTAAATTTACTGAAATTACAATAAAGCCTAGGATTCCTACTAAAGGGCAGACATTTAATTTAAGTACAATTTTGACAACTGAGTTTGGAGTTGAATTACCTGGAAGAAATGTTACCTGTCAGTATTATGATGTTGATACTTGGATTAACATAAGTTCTGATATAACTAATCTAAATGGTTACGCATCATTTCTAATTAACACTCAAGTAATTAACTTCACTGATGATTTACTATTAAAATTGCGTTGGAATGGGGATACTATTAATGCAGTGTCAAAGAATGTTACAGTTGAGGTAATACATCCAGCGAATAATCTTTCACTCTCAATTATATCGAGAGATGTAAATATATATCGAAATAGAGACACATCATTCATAATTGGGCTTTTTAACATTGGAAATTCCGACCTTAAAGTTACTAATATTACTATTGGATTTAATCATGATTTAGATTATTTAATAGTCGAAAGAAATAATCTTATTTTGAATCTATTTCCTGCTGGAGAAAGTACTTCATTGATTATAGTTGTTTCAGTGAGTGATATTAAAACTCTTACAATATCAGTTTCAATAACAGCGCAAAATATACTTACGAACGAAAGTATTATAATGTTTGAAGAAGTTACCTATCGAACTTTTGAGCCTCCTATTTATTTTTTCCTCATAGAATATTTTATCTTCATCATGATATCTGCGTTTGCTTTGATCTGGATTATTGCGATATTACTGGCTAGAAAAACTAAAAAGAGATTAGAAACCCCAGTCACTAAGGAAGAAGCCAAAAAACCCCGAAAAGGAAAGTACGTGCCTGTTGCGGAATTAAAAAAACCTACAGTGACTAAAAAAATAGTAAAAAAGAAAGAAGAACCTAAGGAGGAAGAAAAAACTGATTTAGATTCACTTCTTGAAGAGAGAGGACTAGTTGATGAAAAGCAGAAATCTAAAAAGTAAATTTCTCCCTTTCTTTTATTCCGATCTTAAAAAAAAGGTAAGATAATTTATAAATTACTAATTGAAATCAAGTTTCTTTTTAAGAGTCCTAGAGAACTCCTTCCATCAACACCAGCTAAAGCAATTAATACATGATTCTTTGATCCAACCAAAACGGCATACCCATTCTCAAGTTCTATAGTTGTGGTTTTTAGAGAACCTTTTCCAATATCTTTACCTAGATTATTAGAATCTTTAATAATTGTTGCACAAGCCTTCGCAATCTTCGAATGGTCCATATCTATAATTGTTTGACCTATGATAACTTTCCCATTAGCATCAGCAGCTATTAATCCCTCTGTTTCAGGTACGATATCCATTAGTTCTGCCAATTTCCCTTCAAGAGTCTTTTTATCAACCATAGTATTTTTCCCTAATATAAAAATTTCAATATATTTGAATTTTGAAATTGGTTAAGAAATTATCTTAAATAAATATATAGATTAAATATAGAGTTTAAGCAATTTAAATTTATCAAATATATAAAAAAGGAAAATTAGAAAAAATTACTTTTTATTTCAGAATGATTAAGATCAAATTCTCTTCCAATGCGATCATTGTTTCTCTAGACTCTCCCCCAACTGATGTCTCTAATCTTATAAAATTAAGATTTCCTTCATCTAATGCATCAACCACTTGACGTCCTTTCCCGATGAGTGAAGTAACATAAGCTGCAATTTCTTCTGAGAGATTTATATCCATATTTGAATCAATTGGTAAACCTGATGAATCACAGATAATAACTCCACGAATTCCTTCACGTTCCTCAAAGCGTCTTATGATTGCTTTGACCTCTGCCCGATTTATAATCTTACCTACACCTTTATGAATTCTAAATTTTTAGATATTATTATAATAAGATTATAGGTTTTTAAAAATTTATATAACCATTTCAATAAATAAATTTATTTAATTTTTATCTTTTACTTTAAAAATTAATTTTAATAATCAGATAACTCGAATTAATTATCATTGCTCTCTAAAAAATAATTGCGAAACATATTTAATCTTCGTTCTTCTCCAACTGAAGTGATTTCCATATGCCCTGGTAAAATCAAGAAATCATCTGTTATTTCAGGATTATACATGATTTTTTTTTTAATACTTGAAAATAGAAGGTGTGGATCTCCACCTCCAAGATCAGATCTCCCAATACTTCGTCGAAAGATTAAATCTCCAGTAAAAATTATTCCATCAATTTTTTTCCCACCATAGTCTTTAGGATCTTTTGAGTAATAAGATAATGCCCCTGGAGAATGCCCTGGAGTCTCTAAAACATTAAGCTTAATTGCTCCTACCTCAATAGAATCTCCTTCTGAAAGCCATTTATCAGCCTTTTTATTAGTAAATATACCAGAATCAAATTCTCTTTTATTAAACATTAATGGAATGTTAAAGTGTCTTAAAATTTTTCCTAATTTTAAAGTATGATCATAATGTCCATGTGTAAGTAGCATAGCAATCGGTTCTAAATCTAATTTCTCTATAGTATTTATAAGAATATCAGGATCTCCCCCTATATCAATTATGACTACTTTCTTATCGGAACCGAAGATATAGCTATTAGTGCCTAATGGACCCAAAATTAATCTTTCTAATATCAAAAATTTCCCATGTCTTTGTGGATTTGAAATATAAAAAAAATGGAGATTTTAATTTTTAACCATATCGTTGATTTCTTTTAACTTGTTATAGACTTCTAAACCCTTGTCTGTAAGTTTAATATATTTAAGCTTTGATGTATTCTCAATCTCTATTAATCCCTTGGTTATTAATTCTTCCTTAACCCGAAAAAATGAATTATAATAGCTGAATTTATTTAATTCGTTGTAAAATGTATGTTTATCAGTTTTATAATCCTTCTGATTAATAAGAACATGGAGCGTGTCTTTGAAACCTTTCTTTTTCAATAATCCGATTAAATCTTCAAAAATCATAATAACTCCTATACCTAATTAAAATGTTTAAGAAATTTTACTAATTTGTAATAGGAAATTAAAATACATTAAAAAACCTTTTGATTAGAAAAAATTCATTCAAAAAGAATAAATTTGAAAATTTATTTCAGAAATTTTTGTTTATTTAATAATTATAATGAAAATTGTTCAATTGCCAGTTTGGCATTCTCTCTCTGTCTAAAAAGCTTCTAGTGGAGAGTGGGAAAAGTGTGGGAAAGATTTAAATAGGATAAATGCAATATAATATATAAATTATTAAAAAATAGAATTTAAATTAAACATTTTTTGGAGGATAGTAAGAAAAAGTAAACAAAAATGTTAAAGAAAATAAGTTCAGATATTATAAGGAGTATTGAAAGAAGCAATAAACAAGTTAATAGGATTCCTTCTTTAGATTATTCTAAAATTAAAGAGAAGATTCTAGAAAGTTATATTGATGGAATAAATAAAAATAAGAAAATTGACAATCCATCATAAATCTAATTTTATTTTTATATTTTTTTCTAACCATTAATTTCTTAATATTATATTTGTTTTATTATTATATCTATGAATTTCGAAGCAGTAGATATTGTTATTTTAGGACATTTCGCTAAAGATATTATCGAAATTGATGGAAAAAGTTATGAGAGTTTAGGAGGAGCTGTTTATTATGGTGGAATTGCTGGAAGTCATATGGGTCTTAAAATAGCAATTATTACAAAATTAAATGAAGCAGATTATCCATTACTAAAAATTTTTAAAAAAAATGGTGTTTCTTATTATGTGAGTTCCTCTATAGAAACTTCAGGCTTAAGAAATATCTATTCTTCCAAAAACATGGAATATAGGGATTATAAACCTATTGGATTTGCTGGGCTTTTTAGTGAAAAAGAGATTCCTGAGCTTAATCCACCACCGAAATTTTTTGTTATTGGCCCTATAACTGCTGGAGAAATTGATTTAGAATTACTAGACTACATAAAAAGTATATACAAGAATATATGTCTTGATATACAAGGGTTTGTTCGATTTCGAAATAAGGGAAAAGTTTTTTACTCTACTTTATCATTAAAGGAAAAGAAAAAGATTCTTTCAAATATAAATGTATTAAAGATTGATCAAACTGAAGCCAAGATCTTAACAAATCATCATAATATTAATGAAGCTGCAAAAGATTTAGCTGAATTCGGACCAAATGAAATACTAATTACCCATGAAAATGGAATATCAGTCTATACATCAAATGTCCTATTAACTTTTCCTTGGAAAAACAGAAAAATTGTTGGAAGGACTGGGAGAGGAGATACTGCATTTATCAGTTATTTAGGTTCTAGGTTAACTAAGAACCCTGAAGAATCTTTAAAGTTTGCTACAGCTCTTACATCTCTTAAATTAGAAAGTCCTGGGCCTTTTGATCTGCCATTATATCAAGTTGAAGAATTAATTAAAAATGAGTATTAGTTCAGATATGAGGATAGGAGGAATAATTGATATATCCACAAAGGATATTCCGGGCAGATCAAGTATGGTCATTTTTACTGTTGGTTGTAATTTCAAATGTGGATATTGCCATAATAAATATCTTTTACAACCTAATGTAGGAAGAGACTATGAAATTACAGAATTAATTGATATGATAAGCACAAATTTATTAGTAAGTGGAGTAAGTATAACTGGGGGAGAACCATCTTTACAGAAAGATTTACTTGAATTATGTAAACAAATTCAAAAAATTGGTAAATACTTAAGCATCGATACTAATGGCTCGAACCCTGAGGTTATAAAAAAAGTTTCTCCTTTTATTAATAGAGTTGCTTTGGATTTAAAGGGACCTCCAGATTTAAATAAACTCAAGAAAATAACTGGAGTGAAAGTTGATTTAGATAAAATAACTAAAACAATTGAATTTTTAAATTCTCACACTAATATTGATTTCGAAATTCGGACTACTTATGTTACAAAACTCATAACTTCAAATGATCTTAGTGAAATTATTAATTTTCTAGATAAAATAGGCTTTAAGGGTAATTTTGTGCTTCAGCAATATCAATTTTTTGAAGGGGTTGGAGAAAAATTCAAAGAAATATTTTCAAAACCAGAACATGAAGTTTTAGTTAATCTTTTACGACCTTACAGAGATATTGATTTAGCTTTTAAAATATTTTTAAGAGATGAAATTGTTGGTTATTGTAATATTGATAAATTGTAAAGTCATTCTTTGAGTTTAGGTAATGCTTTAGTTTCAATTTTTGATTTCATGGCATAAAATAGGAGAATTCCACAGAGTATAATTATCGCTTGAATCAGAACAGTTAACCAGTTAAAGGTAAATAATAGAGCAATACATATAATAGCCCCTAATAATGCAATTAAAGGATATCCTCTATAACTGGGTTTTAATTCAAAGGGTCTTTCTAACTCCGGTTTACTTTTTCTTAATGCTATTAAACTTATATTAACTAAGAAGAAATTAATGAGTACTCCAAAAACAGTAGCATGTGCAACAATTGAAATGTCGCCAAAAAAAATTGGGATAATTGTAAAACCTGCAGTTAATAGAACTGCTATAATTGGAGTTCTATATTTTGGTGAAATCTTACTTATTCCTTCTGGAAGTGCTTTGTCACGTGCCATACCATACATCATTCGGGATGTAACAATTAACATTATAAGGACTGTATTAGCTGTAGCAAATAAAGCAATTAGAGATAAAATAACACCTCCTATCGGACCTAATATTGTCTCCGCTACCGCTTTTAGAGGTGCATCAGAAGTAGCAATAGTAGAATAAGGCAAAATACTGACTACGGAAATTGCAGTAAAACAATAAAGAATAGTGGTTATTATAATTGAATAAATTATTGCTCTAGGGAGATTTTTCTGAGGTTCTTTTACTTCTTCCGCAATATTAGCAATATCTTCAAATCCTATAAATGCAAAAAATACTAAGGCGACTGCGGAAAATATGACCAAAAATGAAGAACCTGAAGGAAGAATGAAATAATTAGGAGATTGATCTCCAAAAAAACCTAAAATTATAATTATTATTAAACCTGAAGCTTCTATAAAAGTAAATATTATGTTGGTTCGAGTAGAAGTTTTTATACCAATTAAATTTACTACAGAAAGAACTAAGACAAGAATAATTGCAAATAAAATAGTTAGAATAATTGAAGAAACATTAAATAAATCAGAAAGATAGCCACCAAAGACTAAAGAAACTGTTGAAGCGGATAAAATACCTGAAAAAATAATTATCCATCCTAAAATAAAAGAAAGAATTCTAGTTTTAAAAGCCTCTTCAGTATAAACAAATTCAGCAGCACTTTTAGGATACATGGCAGAAAGTTCAGCGTATGACAGTCCTGTAAATGCCCCAGTTATAGAAGCTAAAACGAAAGCAAGCCATGAGAGATTTCCAGTTATCCCAACAACCGATCCTATTAGCCCATAGATACCTGCACCTAAAATATTTCCTACACCATATATAGTAAGAGCAAATAAAGATACTCTGCGTTTTAATTTGGGCTTTTTTTTAACTTCTTCCAAAATTACTCCCTTTTTCGATATAAATAATTATTATTTAAATTTTATAAAAAATTTATGTTTTTTTAATTATTTTAATCCATATTTAGGATTTCTTTTTTCAAAGAAAGCATTTGCTGCTTCACTCATATCCTTAGACGAGAAGCTTAAGACAATGTAACTATTTTCAAATTGTAAAATATTATTTAGACTAGGAGAATCTAATGATAAGTTAAGAGCCTCTTTTGTCATACGTAGACCTAGGGGGCTCTTAGTCAATAATTCTTCTGCTATTTTTACTGCTTCTTTAAGTAAGTTTTCTTTCTTTACAACTCTTAGAATAAATCCGATCTTCTCAGCTTCATTTCCAGAAACTCCTCTTCCGCTATAGATTATTTCGGTAGCCCTTGAAAGATTAATGAGTCGTGGAAGGAAATAACTACTTCCCATGTCCGCTCCAGTTAATCCAATATTAATGGAGGCATTTATAAAATTAACATCTTCACTAGCAATTCTTATATCAGAAGCTAATGCAAATCCAAGCCCACCACCCGCTACTGAACCATGAACTGCTGCGATGATCGGTTGAGGAATTCTCCTCATTTTCATGATAATTTGAGTTATACGCCATTGATGATACATTTTTCTCTTTAAAGGTTCAGAACTACTCAAATAATAAAATTTTTCATATCCTTCTGGCATTTTCTTTGAGTTTAATATCAAGCCTTCTTGTAAATCTGTTCCTGCTGAAAAAGCCCTTCCTTCTCCTCGAAGAATCAATACTCGACACTCTAATTTTACCATTAATTCATCTAAAACTTGATGAAGTTCTTCTTCCATTTGAAATGAGATCGCATTAAGTTTTTCAGGTCGATTTAAGGTTAAAATTGCTATACCATTGTCTTGTATTTCAAATTTGATAGTCTTATAATCCATGTATTTTCACATTTTGTTTTATTCATGATTTTGGATATTGTGGTTTTCTCTTTTCAAAAAATGCATTAATACCTTCTAAAAGATCAGGAGAGGTTGAACATAGCATTTGTGTGCGATTTTCTAATTGCATTATTGTATCCAAGCTGGGGGAATCAAGTGAAATATTAATGGCTTCTTTTGTCATTCTAAGGCCAAGCGGACTTTTGGTAAGTAAATTTTCGGCAATTTCCATTGCCGCTTCTAATAATTTAGTCTCATCACCTTCTACTACTTCTAAAACGAGACCAATTTCTTTTGCTTCTTTAGCATCTATGAAACGACCTGTATATAATATTTCAGCAGCTCGAGACATACCTATTAGTCGAGGTAAATGATAACTACTCGCCAAATCAGCACCAGAAAATCCAATATTAATAAATGAATTTGCTAATCTTGCATTATCTCCTGCAATTCTTATATCTGCTGCTAAAACTAAGGTAAATCCGGCTCCTGTAGCAGGTCCCTGTATAATAGCAATTATTGGTTGGTTTATTTTCCTCATTTTAACAATTAATTGGCTAGCCCGAGCTTGGGCGTATATTTTAGCCTTAATTAAATCTTTATCTGGGGCTTTCATAAAAAAAAATTTTTCTTTAAGCTCCTCTGGCTTTTTTTTGGATTGAAGAACTGTAGATTCTTTTAGGTCCAATCCAGCACAAAAGGCTTTACCATTAGCTTTTAAAATGACCACTCTACAATCTAAATTAGTCATTAGACCATCCAATATTGAATGCAAATCTTCAATCATTTGAAAATTTAAAGCATTCAATTTATCTGGACGGTCAAGGGTTAAAATTCCAATACCATCTTCTCTTAGATTAAATTTTATTGTTTCAAAATTCATTTAGAATCACATTTTTTTATTTTAATACGTTTTGTAAGCTCAATCTTATAAATCCTTTTTATATTTTTTTTCTATTCCCGAAATAATTTTGTTTTTAATAAATTTTTCTTATTAGAATTCGATAAAGGTATTTCTTTGAATCTTATAGAATTTATTTTATATAATTTTCTTAAATTTCAATTATTTTATTGAATCATTAATTATAAATAGTAATTAGCTTTCAAGTTATTTTAAACTATTAATTATAAAATTTATTGACTATACAATGGCTTCTGAAGTGTCTATGAAAAGGACAATAAGACTAAGAAATAACTTATTGTCCAGTAAATATGAATTATGTATCGAACGTATGAGATACTTTACTGAGATTTATAAAAAATATCTCAATGAACCTGAAATTATAAAAAGAGCAAAAGCAATTGCTCACACTCTAAAAAACATGACAATTTTCATTAGGAATAATGAATTACTGGTAGGGAATGAAACTAGCAAAAATTTAGGAGAAAAAATTAATCTTGATTTATACTCATATGATGGAACTTTAGATAATCATAATGCTATTAAAAAATATGAAAAGAGGAAATTACAACCCTTTTATATAGAAGAAAGTGAAATTAATGAATTATTAAATCTGTTACCTTTTTGGAAAGGTAAAGCATTATACAGTGATATTATCTCGCAAAAAGTTTATGATAAAAAGTTAATTGTAGGAATGGACAGCATTAGTTCAGCAGCACCTAATATTGCTATAGCAAATGGGACTAATGAGGGTCATATATGCGTAGGCTATGATAAACTTCTAAAATTAGGGTATAAAGGAATTATTAAAGAAGTGGAATCATATCAATCAAAAATCGAAAGCAACGATATTGAATATAATGATAAATTTAACTTCTACGAAGCTGTAAAAATTTGTTATAATGCAGCTATTCAGTTTTCAAGAAGATATGCTGAATTGGCTTATAAATTGGCTTTAAATGAAGAAAATGCGCAAAGAAAGAAACAACTTGAAATTATCGGAGCCATGATGGAGAAATTCACTAGAGAAACTGCTAATTCATTCTATGAGGCAGTTCAACTTATAAACTTCACTCAAAATATCATAAATATAATTTATCAAAGAAGTGTAGTTGCCTTAGGTAGGCTAGATCAAATTCTATGGCCATATTACAAGAAAAATATAGACGAAAACAAAATTACAAGAGATTTTGCTTTAGAATTGATTGAAGAATTAAATTTGAAGTTAACTTGGAATGTTACCTTATTACCTACGGATTATACTACTATCTCAAATGCACTTGGTCTAAATACACAAACAGTAACCATTTCAGGCGTAGATAGGGAAGGAGATGATGCTACAAATGAAGTTTCATATCTATTTCTTGAAGCTTATAAGAATATCAAAGCATTAACTAGTGATCTCTCTATAAGAATTCATAAGAACACCCCTGATCAATTCCTAAAAGAAGCCTTAAAAGTGTTTCAATCTACATCTGGAATCGCTTTCTATAATGATGATGTAATTATTCCTGCCATGAAGAAAGCTGGTTATACTAGAGAAGATGCTTATAACTATGCAATAATAGGATGTGTGGAACCTACAAGTCAAGGGAACACTTTTGCTGCAACAGGGCGAATATTTATTAATTTACCTGGTGTTCTTGAACTAACTTTAAATAATGGATATTGTAATTTAACACATCAAATAAGTGGATTAGAAACAGGAGATGTTTCAAACTTTCTAACTTATGATGACTTTTATAAAGCTTTTATTCATCAATTATGTTATAATATTGATAAATCTGTAAAAATTGCTGATATTGGAGATGAGGAAACGAATAAATTTATGCCACAGCCATTTGTTTCTGCTATCATTGATGGATGTCTGGCTAAGGGTAAAGATTATACTGCTGGTGGGGCTGTTTATAACTTCTCTTCCATTACAGCCTATGGATTTGCAACTTTAGTAGATTCACTTTATAATATAAAAAAAGTAGTTTATGAAGAAAAATTAATGTCGCTACCAGAATTACTTCAAATTTTGAATTCTAACTTTAAGGGACAAGAAGATTTAAGACAAAAGTTAATAAACAGGTACGATAAATGGGGAAATGATAAAGGAGATATTGATAAATTTGCATATGAGTTATGGGATTTATTCTGCTCTGAAGTAGCTAAACATAAATGCAACAGAAATGGTCGTTATAATCCAGGAGCCTATTCCATGGGAATACATGTAATCGAAGGATTGTTTACTAGAGCTTCTGCTGATGGAAGAAGGGCAATGCAACCATTATCTAATAGCCTTTCTCCCGTTAATAATATGGAAAGAAATGGCCTTACAGCTGCGTTAAATTCAATCGCTAATCTAAATTATAAATTAGCCATAAATGGAGTTGCAGTAAATATTCGAATTCATCCTCAAAATCTCATGAGTGAGGAAAATATAGATAAATTTTATTATCTTTTAAAGGGATATTTTGAAAAGGGAGGAATGCAATTACAACCTACCGCAGTCTCAACTGAGACTTTAAGAGATGCGCAAAAGAATCCTGAAAACTATTCCGATTTGATCGTAAAAGTTGGTGGATATAACGCAACTTTTATAGATCTTGGGACTCCAATTCAAAATGATATCATTAATAGATTAGAACATAAGCATTACTAATTTTTTGTTGATTATTTATATTTGATTTTACTATATTTATATGATTAAATGAAACCATTTTTTATCCTTTCAAATGAAAAATTTGCCAATTTGCTATTATTGTGAAATTATTTTAAATGAGATTCCGTATCGATGCAAGTTTTGTGGAATGATCTTTTGTAATAAGCATAGATTACCGGAAAATCATAAATGCCCCTTTGATTTAAGAAAGAAAAGCCAAGATCTTAATTTTATGGAATATAATCACCTCTTATATCAAGATGCATTGGAGTTTGTCAGTAAAGAGTTAACAGTAGCGAAGATTTATGATTATGTCTCGATGAAATCAATGAGCAAAACTGAAGCTGTTGACTTGTTAAATTATTTAATAGAGAATAGTGACAATAACGAAATTATAAAGGTTACTCTCCAAGCATTCAAGGTTTTAGAATTGAAAAGTGATAAGGTATTTAGGGTTCTTGAAGCTTGCCTGATTTCGGAAGAAGATCCAGGAGTAAAAAAAATCGCACAAGATGTAATTACTTATATTTTTCCAAAAAAAAGTAAAAGATTGTTGAATTGGCTTTATGAAAACAAAGATAAATTAAAAAAAAATAAAAATTAGAAAGTTAATATTATTCTGGTATCATATCAATAATTATATCAATTTTTTCAGTTTCTTTTTTTTTATTGTTGTTATTTACTCGAGTATGCGCAATCCACCATAATAGAAGTGTTATTGTCATTCCTAAAATTGAACAAGAAAGAAATAAGTTAGTTACTCCGACTATTTCAGATAAAGGTCCAGTAATTACAGCAGCAATTGGAGTTATTGCCGATGATATGGCCCAATCGAGAGAAGATAATCTTCCCATTTTATCTGCGGGAACTTCTAATTGCATTATAGTTAAATAAATAGTATTCAGGATTGGTACAGTTATACCTGTGATACTGGAAATAATGCCCAACATTAAAAATAATCGATATGGAGTTATAGCAATAATACCTCCTGTCAACATTAAAATAAATTCAAGTCCAAAGTATGTGAAAAGAGCATGTTTCCATTCTTTCTTTATGGAGGTTACTAATGCGCCTAAAAGCATTCCCCCATTCATAAATGTTATAATAAATGCTAGATTAGAAGCATCTCCTGAATGGTTATATCTGATAAAATAGGGCATTAAGATGTTGATTGGAACTAATAGAAAGTTAACAAACATAGATATAAGAAGCATCATAAAAACAATAGGAATTGATTTCAATGTATTGATTCCAATTTTAAAATCTTCTAGAAATGAATTTTTTTTAACAATTGCTTCTTCACTTGTAACTTTAGGAATTTTTGTTATAATTAGAGGAATGAATGCTATAATAAATGTAAGTGGATCAATCCATAGTACGATTTCAATTGGAATAAACGAGATCAACATCGCACCTATTACCGGACCTATTATTTGAATAAAACTTCTAAAGAAAAAATTAACGCCATTCATTCTACTTAATTTGTCTTTCGGTACCATCGTAGGAACAATAGCACTTACCGTTGGAATATGAAAACCTTGAAAGATTCCTAGTAGACTCATTATCCCAACTATTAGTATCGGATTTGTCCCCCCAAAATTGAATATTATTATTACAAGAAGCATAACATATGCTTGTAGCGAATCCACCACCACAATAATAGTCTTTCGATTCCATTTATCTATAATAACACCAGTTAAAGCGACCACAATTGTCATCGGTAAAATATAAAAGAAACTCGCTAATGAAAGCAACATTGTACTTCCAGTTAAATCCGTTATCCACCATATAATTGCGAAATGAGATATTGATGATCCTAACACTGAAAACAACTGACCTATCCAGAAAATGACATAACTCTTAAAGGTTTGATTACTTGCTACTTCTTCTGTTACTTTTATCACCTTTTCTTATATTTTTTAAAAAAAAAGATAAAATTTAGATAGAAATTTCCTCTATTTGTCCATTAATTCTTTCAAGGGCTCCTTTACTTTCGATATCTACTTTACTAATACCTGTGAATGTCCATATTGCTATGGTATAGCCAAAACCGATTAATCCACAACCGAAAAATAAAAGTGGAATGCCAATAAGTTCTGCGATAGGGCCAGCTATAATTGTTGCGATTGGTGATATTGCCATAGATAGAGTCTGATCTATTGATGTTACTCTGCCAATTTTATCTGTAGGTACTGTAGTTTGCAGGAATGTTTGGTATAGTGCATTTATTATTGGTAGATTAAAGCCGAGAATAAAGCCACCAAGACCACCAATAACTAAGAATGTACCTTTAGGAGCTAATCCCAGTATCATATAACCTATTAAGGCAAATAAAATAGTAAGAAATATTACTCTAATTTTATTATTCCAATGTTTCTTAACTGAAGTAAGCACAGCACCAGAAATCATACCTGCTTGAAAAATAATTGTTGCTAAAGCATAAAGCAAAGCCGTTCCGTTATGGTCTACATAAATGAATAATGACAAAAGTGCATTTAATGGTTGTATTAGAAAATTTAGTAACATTGAAAGAATTATTAGAGTTGTTAATCCTGGTATTATTTTTAAAGTTCTGATTCCTAATCTAAACTCTTTAAAGAAGCTTGTCTTTTTAATTAATTCTTGTGCTTCTGATTTACGGTTAAATGAAGGAATTTTGATAAATACCAATGGAATTAATGCTATATAGAATGTAATTATGTCAATCCATAGTAATTGCTTAATCGCTAAAAAGACATAAAGAAATGCTGCTAAACCTGGCGCAAGTAATTGGACAACTCCAGTAAACAGATAATTAATACCATTAATCCTAGATAATTTCTCTTTTGGAACCATTGCTGGGATAATTGCATTCACGGTTGGTAAGTGAAATGCTTGAAATATACTACGCAGGCTTATAAAACCAATCACTATCCAAACATTAGCAATATTGAAATGAAAGAGCATTATTAGGACAAATGTGACTATTGCTTGCCCAGAATCCACAATCCCTATTAGAATTTTGCGATTAACTTTATCTGCTAAAACTCCAGCTATAGGCATAAATATTGTCATCAATAAAATATTCGAAAATATTGCAATTGAAAGAATAATCGCACTTTGAGTTGTCTCTGTTATCCACCAGATAAGGACAAAATATGCTACTGAAGACCCAAACAATGAAAATAATTGGCCCGACCAAAAAAGCATATAACTCCTAAAAGTTTTTTTACTTGCTGTTTGCTCCATATAATATCCCCTAATTTCCTAATTTCTTTTTTATATTCTTTTTAATTTTTTTTTAAATTCTTTTTAATTTTTTATTATTATTTTTGTTTTAATTTTTGTTTTCGATATTTCCATTTATTTCCTTATCATAATCTATATGTCGAAGATTAGTAAACATGTATGCCGATAGCGAGACTATTATCCCTAATATTGCACAATAAAAGTACAACCAAGAAACACCAAACAGTTCACTTAAAGGTCCCGATACAATTGCTCCTATAGGTGAAGCAACCATAGAAAGCGTATTCAGAATTGAAAAAACCCTCCCCATTTTATCCTGAGGGACTGTTTTTTGTACGACTGTTAGTACTATTGTATTTACAATGGGCAAAATGAAACCTAAAACAAATGCACCTGAACCCATCAATGGATAAAATCCAATTGGAGCAATTGCATACATTAGATATCCAATATTTAAAACAACAATTCCAATAAACATAGTCCTAATTGAATTTTTCCATTTTTTTTTAATTGAAGGAATTATCGCTCCTATAATCATACCAGCCTGTAAAATCATCTCTAATATTGCTAATGTAAAATAGTCTCCACCGTGGAAAATCAATATAAAGAAGGGCATAAGTACAATTAAAGGTTGAATTAACATGTTTAATAGCATAGCAGTACTCATAATTTTTAAGAGTCCTGGGATACTTCTAAGTACTGTAAAACCTTCCATCATTTCTTTAAAAAATGAATTCTTTTTATTTACATCTAAATTAATATTGACTCTAGGGATTTTAACTAATAAAAGTGGAATTAAACTTATAAAAAAAGTAATAACATCAAACCATAACACGATTTTTATTGGGAAAAAGAATAATAATGTTGCTCCAACCACAGGTCCTATTAATTGGATAAGCCCTGTAAAAAAGTAATTAATTCCATTTATTCTCCCTAACTTATCTTTTGGAACCATCGAAGGCATTATTGCCCCTACAACCGGTGAATGAAACGATTGAAACACACTTCGAATACCAATAAATATAAGGACAATCCAAACTTGAGCTGCATCGAAGATAAAAAATATAGTTAAAAGTAACGTAAAGTAAGCTTGTAATGAATCTACAATTAAAATTATATTCTTTCGATTGTATCGATCAGAAATAACACCTGCTATGGGAGTTAAAATTACCATAGGAATTAAAAAAATAAAATTACTCAGAGCTAACATTGTTTCACTACCAGTCACCACAGTAATCCAAACATTAATAACAAAAAAAACAATTAATGAACCCAACAAGGAAAACAACTGTCCTGTCCAAAAAAATAAATAAGATTTAAACGTTTGTTGATCTGCTAATTCTGCCATAAAAATCCCCTAATTTCCTAAATTTTTAATTTTCCATCTACCTTCTTCATAAATTACTTTATCATCAGCGATTATTTTTGAACCTGGCACTTTCATATCCTTTAGTATGTCCCAGTGAATTGAAGAAATATTCTTTGAACCAGCTTCTTGAATGCCAAGTCCTAACGCACAATGTATTGTTCCACTGAGTTTTTCATCGAATAACATATTTTTCGTAAATTTTGTTACACCATGATTCGTCCCTATTGCAAATTCTCCAATTTTATTTGCATTCTCTACCGTCAATATTTCTTGAAGAATACCTTCACCTTTAACTGCTGCCGATTTAGATACTAAACCATTTTTAAACTCTAAATATATATCTTCAACTTCTTTCCCCATGTATATCCCCGGATAAGTAAATTTAATATGGCCATTAACAGAATCCTCAACAGGACTAGTAAAAATTTCACCGTCTGGCAAATTAAATTTACCACAGCTATTTATCCATTTTCTTCCTTCAACTGATAGTGATAAATCTGTATCTTCTCCAATAACTCGGATTTTTTTAACTTTATTGAGGTAATCACATATTATGCTCTGCTTTTTTTCCATTTCTAGCCATTCTTTAACTGGATCATCTTTATCTAAAAATAATGCTTTTTGAACAAATTCAAAATATGAAAATAAGTCCATATTTGCTTCCTGAGCATGAGCATTGCAAGGATAGGGTATAACAATCCACTTTAATTCTCCAGCTGAAGTTCTATCCTCTTGAATCTTTCTTAACTCTTTCCGTTTAGGAGCTCCCATATATACTGAAAATTTCTTAGGATCAATCTCACTAAATTTACGTGTATTATAATCAGCTATTATTTCAATTAGATGATCATATTCTGTAAATATTAGCTCCTCTGCTTTACTGACATATGACAATTGTTCCTCAGAAGCTAATTTAAAGAAAGTTTCACTTATCCCATCAATACCTGGGACAATCAATTTATGAGCCCCAGCTTTAATTATTTCCATATTTAATGCTTGAAATAATTCTTTCGCTAATGCAGGACCCCCTATATAGACTTTATCCCCTTTTTTTACCTCTAGTGAATATTCTACAACTATTTTAGCTAGCTTTTTGTAAACTGTATTAATCATTTTTTATTAATACCTCGTTTTTATATTTTTTATCTTCTAAATTCAAATTTTCCAATTTCCCTCTTCATAAATTATTTTAGTATCAGCAATAATTTTTGAACCTGGCACTTTCATATCTTTTAAAATATCCCAATGTATAGAACTATCATTTTTTGAACCCAATTCCTTAAATCCAGCCCCAAGAGCACAATGAATTGTACCTCCCATTTTTTCATCAAAAAGCATCTCTTTGGTAAATTTAGTGATATTATAATTTGTTCCAATGGCAAATTCCCCTAGAATATCCGCATTTTCTATTTGTAAAATTTCTTTTAATAACTCATTCCCTTTATCTGCTGAATAATTAATAACTTTTCCATCTTTAAATTCTAAATATATATTTTGAACTTCATTCCCTTGATAAATTCCAGGATATGTAAATCGAATATGTCCATTAACAGAATTTTCTATCGGACTTGTACAGACTTCACCATCTGGTAAGTTTAAATGGCCACAATCATTTTCCCAAACCCTATCTTTTGTTGACATAGTTAGATCAGTATCTTCACCAAGGATATGGATTTTTTCACTCTTATTCAAATAATCGATTATTTTTTCTTGCTTTCTTTCAATTTTTAACCATTCTTTTACAGGATCCTCTTTATCAAGGAATAAGGCTTTCTCAATAAATTCAAAATAAGAAAATAAATCCATATTTGCCTCTTGAGCTAACGAGTTACATGGAAAAGGTAAAACTAGATATTTCAATTCTCTAGTCCCCATTCTTTTCATTAATATCTCCCAAATTTCTCTATTACTAGGTGACCCCATAGCTATTGAAATTTTTTTAGTGTCAACCATACTTAATTTCCGAGTATTGTAATCTCCTAATATCTCTATATAAACATCAAATTCTTGAAGTATCTTTTTTATTATCGGATCTACATATTGTAATTGTTCTTCAGATGCATATTTAAATTTTAACTCTCGATTTCCTTCAATTCCTGGATTAAGAAGGGGATATCCCCCTGATTTAATAGTTTCAACATAAAGCGCTTGAAATAGATCTTTTGCTAAAGCGGGACCACTAATAAATACTCTATCTCCTTTTTTTACATTAGTAGAGAAATTTATTGCTAATTTAGCTAATTTTTCATAAAATAGATTGATCATATTAAATATTTACCTCGATTTATTACATTTTATCAATTAATTCATAAATTTTGGATATAACTTCTTCTGAAGGACTCGAAAATTTGAAAACACCTTCTTCAAGTGAGCCTTCAATTCCTTCTGCTGCTAATTCATAAATTATATTCTCAGCTTCCTCTTCTGAAATACTTAATGCTTGAGAAAATTTATCAATAGGTATTGAATTCTGAAGTTTAATTAAACCTTGAACACGCTTTTTTACTCTTTCCTTTTCTGTGCCATCAACACCCCATTTTTTTACTTTTTTCTCTATTTTACGTTCAATCATATCTCCGAGATCTTCTATTTTTGATTCTTTGACCGCTTTTTGAATATTCTTTTCAAGATCTTTACCAGCTTGTTCCATTTTTCGTCCCCAAACTTCTAATTTAGCGATGTCACCAATGTTATTTTTTACAAATTTCATTGATTTTCTGACCAACTCTGAAACTGAGGCACCTAAACCTTCTGCCCAATCTTTCCACTCTTCACTCATCTCGGGGTCAACTGAAATATTTATTCGTTTGACAGCTTTCTTTTTAGCTTTCTCCAGCTTTCTTTCTAATTTTTCTCTAAATTTTTCTTCCTGCTTATATGCTTTTTCTTTTAGCCTTTCAAGCTTTTCTCTTGCAGATTCAATCTTTTCCTTTGCGCCCTCTCCTAAATCATCTAACCCTTTTTTTACATCTCCAATTTCATCAAATAATGAAACTTTCATTTGCTCAAGTTCATCCAATTCATCTTGTAAATCCTCTTTTACATCATAACTATCTTCAATTAAATCCTCGATCTCATCATAGAAATCGTCATGTAGCTCATCTAATTCATCTAAAAGCTCATCTCGGATTTCATTTAACTCCCACCTTATCTTCTCATTTTCTCTCGCATTTTCTCCATTTCTTTCCTTTTCATTTGACATTTTAATTCCTCCTTGGTTTTTTTAATTGTTTTTTCTCTATTAATTAACTTTAAAATTCCAAATCCTCAGCTTTTATTTGAATGGGCTCATTAGATAAATTTGCTTGCTTATGAACCTCAATGGTTTCGATATAATATACTGTTCCCAAAACTTCTGTCCCCCTACCAATTATAACATGTCGTCCTTTAACATCTCCTTCTACACGTGTTCCTGTAATATCAATCCTATTTTTAGCAAGTATACTTCCAAATATTCTGAAAGGGTGTTTAAATATTTTTCTTGCTCTTACTAGGCTAGTACCAAAAAATACATCTTCTCCCTTAATATCATTTTCTGCTGTAATTGAACCATCAATTTCTATAATTCTATGGGATAAAAGTTCACCTTGAATATGGAATGAACCTGAAGATCTAACTCCTTGAAGTGCTTCTACTTTATTTCCTAACCTTAATGAACCCGAACTTGATAATGTCCCTTGAATTATTGCTTCTCCGCCTATTGATGCTGACCCAGAAGATCTAAAATTACCATCTCCATGAAGAGATCCCCTAAGTCTAAATGATCCAGAACTTCTTACATCACCATGTACAATCAAATTCCCATCCCCTTTCAAAGAACCAGATGACCGAAATCCATTACATTCAAAATTTCCCTCTATCTTGGCTGAGCCAGAAACGACTAATTCATCATTTATTGTCCCTTCTGAGAGCCTTCCTGATCCAGATATTTTCATAATTTTTTAACCTCCTCTTCCTCTTTCTCTTTTTTTCCTAATTTTAACCTAAATTTTAAAACCACTTAAACTGCCACATCCCTAAACAATAATTTGGAATATATCTTATTTTTTACTTCCTTTATTTCTTCATAACCAATCGTTATTTTCATTATATCATGCCTCCAATCTTAATTTTTCTTTTCTTGTTGATAAGTTAATTATTTTAATGATCTTGATAAAAAAATAAAAAAAAATTATTTATTGATGATAACCATTAAGAGCACTCTTAATGATTATTAATTCCCTACTGTCCAAACTTTTTTTATTCATTTTTTTCTACCTTTTTTTTTATTATTTTTTAGTTCTCTGATCATAAAGTGTGTAAACTAGTATATAAATGTTGTGTTTTCGAGTGTGTATTGATGTGATCAAAAAAGTGTGAATATTGCAATTAGAAGGCTTCTATCACACATTGTCGCAATGTGTATTAGTGTGTATTAGTAAAAATAACAACTCTAGATAAGGAACTTTTAAAATATTATTCAGAAAGAAGTAAACATAACAGAAATTAAATTTTCCCTTCTAAAAGTAATCACTCTATGATAAAAATTAACTCATAGTGATAATATCCTACAGATTTTAAATATCGTTTTTATCGTAATGAGCAAAGGCTCAATAGTAATCTATTTTACTGTTTATTGGCTTATTATTCACACTAATGATTTTAATTATTATTTTGATTATTATTTTTGAAATTTTCCTATTAAAAAAAATCAGATACTCTTTAATTTCTATTTTTAAAAATTCTAATCAATAATAAATAATCAAAAGAAGAAATTTTAAAATTATTAAAAAAAAAGTGGAGTAAAAGTTTAACCAGCAGTACTGGCAGGGATTAATAAAATATCATCGCCATCATTTACATCATATTCTCTTAAATCACTATTTTCATCCATTGTAACCCCACCTGAAGACAAGTGAAAGTCATTAGGATTGAGTCCATATAAGTTTCCTAGCGTTCGTTTAATATCTCTTACTCGATTGCTGTCATTTACAGTTAACTTTTCCTTCTTTTCACCGGGTCCAATTGTAGACATAAAGTATAAAGTCAATTTCTTTCCTCCTGAGGGAGTTTTACCAGCAGGAGTTTTAGATTTCATTGGTTCTTCTTCACCTAAATTTTCATCAAATTCATCAAAACTCATTTTAATCACATATATTTTTTTTTCTATTTTATAGTTTGAATTTTATATATCTTAAGAAAAAGTTGTTAACAAGTTATTATAAAAGCCATTGGAATGATTTTGAACTTTTTTAAAAATAGGAAAAAAAGGAATTTATATATTTTATTTATGTTGGATTTCTACAGTTAAACCATCTTAAATGAAATTACTTAATTAAATATACTAAATCGAATTGTACAAAACTACCTGTTGGACCGCCATATAAATCCAAGGATAATTCAACATAGTTAACTCCTTTTGTGCTATCTATGGAAAATTCTTTGTATTGTCCATGGTATCCACTCCAACTTTTTGAATAACCATCAGTATGTACAATCTTCAATATGGCCCCATAAGGAACACAATAGTATTCAACGGCTAATTTACTTGCTTTTACTCCACCAAAATAAATTCTAAGATGCCCCCAATATTTCCACACAATAGGAATTCCAAAAAGCCAAACAACAGGAATCCCCCACATGTATGCAGTTAAGTAAGCACCATTGTTAGTATAAGTATCAGAAATGGTTCCTTGTGTAAACAAACCACTAAAAGAGAAACTTGTTCCATAATATTTAGTTGTTGGTGGTGGTGGTTCTGGTGGTATGGGTGCTAAAGCCATAGGTATTATTCCTACTAAGGATGAAAGAAGCACAGTTAATAGAACGATGTATTTTATTTTTTCTTTCATAATTTTCTCATCTGATTTTTAATTATTTTATGTTCTATAAGTCAAGATCTTCGATTTAAATCTAAATAGAATTATCTTGTCTTATTAGTTTTTATTAAATTTCACCTCTCTTTAGGTAAGGTTAATTAACGTAAAACTTATATTTAAATTTTTAGTTTTGAAGAATTTATAATAGTTTTAATAGTATCTTTAATATGTAATATTCCCAATAAAGGATCAAATAATTAATGGTCACTGAACATTAAAAAGAATTTCATTATAAGCTCTAAGGATGAATTATAATATTACAAGTTTAAGTTTAAACTAAATGTACGTCGTAAATTAAAAATATTAAGAATTATTATCCATTTATGGTCAGAGTTTGATTAATGATACTTTTTGTACCAAAAATTCTTAATAATCTTGCTTGATTAAAACAAATAAATGTTTATAAGAGATTATAATGATGAAATTCTTAAAAAATAGTCTAAATCCTTAGTTTATTGACACACGGGAATATTTTAAATAACTTAATCATGGGTATAATCGTTTTAGCCACTTATTGGTTACTATTTTACACCAGAACCAAAATGCTATTATTATGAGAGTAGAAAATAATAAAAAGAAGGAGAGTTACAAATTTTTCATCCTTGGATCTAAAGCGTCTCTTAAACCATCACCAAATAACATAAACCCTAATACTGTTATAAAGATCATAAAACCTGGCCATAAAGCCGCCCAAGGGGCATTAATCAGTTGTGATCTTGCGATATTGACATCATTTCCCCATTCTATCATTACTGATTGATTAAATCCTAAAAATGAAAGCCCTGCTAGACCTAAAATAACTCCACCAATGTCAAAAGTGAACGAGATTATTATTGGTTGAATACAGTTAGGGAGTATGTGTCTAAACATAATTCTCCAGTTTCCAGCACCTGCAACTCTTGCTGCTTCTACATAGGGGAGTTCGCGAGTCTGTAGTACATTTCCTCTAATTAACCGAGCATAAAAAGGAATTCCCAAGAATCCCCATACTAAAAGAATTATCTCGATATATGGACCATAAATCGCAATAAAAACTAGAGAGAGAATTAAACTTGGAAACGCTAAGAATATATCGCAAATTCTCATTATTAATGAATCGATCCATCCCCCATAATAGGCAGCAATGACTCCAAGTATAACTCCTCCAGCGACGCTAAGAGAAATTGATGGTAAAGCAATAGTTAATGAGGTTCTTGCTCCATATATTAATCTTGATAAAACATCTCCACCTAATACTGTTTGTCCTAAAGGGTGTTCTGGAGAGGGGGGATCCCATGAACCTGGATGTGTTGACATTGCATCTGCAAAAGTTTGAGGGGCAAGCCATGGACCATATATGGCTAAGGTTATGATGAAAAGGAGAATACAAATCCCAATTATAGTTAGAACATTCTTCATTCTAGGCATAAATTTTCTCTTGCTTATGGTTCGTTCATATTCGAATTCTCTAAGAGATAACTCTTCAAATCTTGAACCGGGTACAAGAAGAAATTTAGTATTTTTAAAAGTCCATGAAATTACTCTTTGGGTAATACTTTCTTTTTCTTCTCCTATCTCCTTTAATTCAATTAATTCTAATTGTTCCATTTTAATTTCAAATCCTAATTATTATAAGTTTTATTTATAAAAGATTTAATATCACAATTTTGCTTTTTAATTGAAATTAAAAATATATATTTATATAAAGAATACTCAGCAAAATTGAATTAATCAAGTTATTAGGAATCGAGAATAAAAATTAATTTACAATCATGATTTTTAACAGAGTTAATTTTACCTATTTATTGATTAATATTGAATAAAGCTGAAAAAAATAGAAAAAAAAGAAAAATTTAATTCAATTATATAACATATGCTTGGATAACATTATTAAATCCAATTACATTATTACTTATTTTTATTTCTTTACTTGCATTTCTTTTCATTTTTTATACCTCTTTTTTTGATTTTTTTTATTTTTACTTCATTAGAGATTTTATAAGTTTGAAAATTCATTCTTAAAAATTGTTTGGTAAGTGGGATGCCTTTTTCTAAAAGGTATTTTTTCTTCTTCGACATAAATATCTGAATTCCTTTTCTTATTTCCAAATTCAGAAAATGGAATTACTATATTACTATATTTTATAGGTTCTTCAGGCACTAAATGAGGAGTTGTTGTTTTGTGTGTTTTTCCTACTGATTTAGAACTCATGATTTTTTTTTCATTATTTTGGTTTTTTATTAAATTTAATATATGCAAGCTTCATAATATAGTTTCTAATGTGAAACTTTTAGAGAAGTTCGAACTAAAAAAGAATAATAGAAATCAAAAATAAAGGTTAAAATAACAAAAGTCTATAGGATTCACTATTAAGTTAGGATTTAAATCGCAAAAATTAGAGATCTAATAGTTATTACTATTAATTGACTCTAAATATGGAAGACTTTTTATTTCTACTGAGTTCCCGGTAGCTTTTATCAATTTTCTGAAATCTTCCCTAGGAATTTGTAATGTTTCGTTATTAATATTTGGATGACAACAAATTTCTTCAGCATTCCACACAATTTCATCAATAATAAATAAAACCTTATTGTTTGTGTCATTTACTAATCCAATTGGAGATACTGCACCCGTTGTAATTCCCAGTATTTTAAATAGATCTTCATTATCTGCAAACCGAACTTTTGATGCGCTTATTGATTTACGGAATTGATTCAGATCTAAACGTTTATCATGGGGAAAGGTTAATAAATATAATTGTCCCGTTTTCTTATTTTTAAGGAACAAATTTTTACAGTGAGTTCCCGGAATATGTCCACAATGTACTTTTGCTTCAGGTACTGTGAAAACTGCCTGATGAGTGTGTAATATATAATGTATATTATGATCAGCTAACCATCTTTTTAATGAATCTTCCATTTTTATCCTATTTAATTAAAAGCTTCTAATTTTATAAATTTTTAAAAACTGTTTAAACAAAAATATAATTTCGATTCATAGCAATTAATATAATGATGTTGTTTATTTGATTATGGTTATAAGATTAAGTAAAATTTAATAATTCAACTGAAGTACCTATTGCTTTAATAACTATTAAATATTGATGTGAAATATTTTAATAATAGAACAACTGAATTTGTCAATATAAACTATGAAATCCAAAAAAAATGTAATTTTTTTTAAGTTTTTAATCGGATTTATAACTATTCTAGGTATTTTAAACATATCTGATTTGTTTAATAATTTTAAACCCATTGAATTAACAATAATGGATAATCCTAAAATTCAGCAAGGGAATGGAACATGGGATAGTTATATTAAAAGGAATGTAAGTGTAGATCCGACCTGTGTTTTTATCGAGGATGTAAATAATGATGGACTAAATGATATTATGATTGTACATCATGAAGGTTATGATATTTCAGTGTTGATATGGGATAATAATACTAATGATTGGCAATATGGAGAATTACATTCAGGAAAATATCCTTATTATGGGTTTATTGGAGATGCAAATAATGATGGATATAATGACATTGTATGCGCTAATTGGGGTGATGATAGTGTGACTATCTATCTATGGAACAGCAATTTTAATACTTGGGATGATGAGATAGTGATCCTTGTAGGTAACTTTCCATATGGAGTTTATATTGGGGATGTTAACAATGATGGATTTAACGATATTGTTACTGCAAATGACTTCATTTATGAGGTTGCAATTCTATTATGGAATTTTTCGATTGAATATTGGAATTCCCCTATTTATAGATCTATTGGAGTTAATCCTTCAGGAATATTTGTAGGAGATGCAAATAATGATGGTTTCAACGATATTGTTACTGCGAATAGAGGAAGTAATGATGTCTCAATATTGATATGGGATGATTCTTTAAGTGATTGGAATCAAAGTATAGAAATTGATGTTGGAAATATTCCATGGTGGGTATTTATTGAAGATGCTAACAACGATGGCTATAAAGATATAGTAACCTCGAATTATGGGAGTTATGATGTTTCAATAATTTTATGGAATACTCAAATTAATGATTGGGATGCAGAAATAAGAAAAAATGTAATTGATCTTCCAAAATGTGTATTTGTGGGAGATGCGGACAATGATGGATTTAATGATATTATTGCCCCAAATTTTAAAGATAAAAGTGTTTCAATTCTTGTCTGGAATAGTGTTTCTGGTGATTGGAAATCTCAAGTTGTATTGGATGTTGGAGGAAGCCCTCAATCTGTATTTGTAGGAGATGTCAATAATGATGGTTATAATGACATTGTAGCGGATAATGGTTATGAAAATAGTATTTCAATTATTTTATGGAAAATAACTGAAATGCCAGAGATATCTGGGTATAATATATTTATTCTAATTAGTCTTATTGGTGTTGTCGTAACACTTTCAATTATAAAGATTTCTGCAAAAAAATTTAATTCAGTTCAAAAAAAGTAAAAAAGATATCTAATCTCGCATAATCTGAATCTCCTTTTTGCTTAAATTTCTTAAAACAAATGGATATCTTATTAAAGACTCATATTCAAGATTTGGAATTTTTAGGTTTTTAATTTGGTCATCTGTGAATAAATCATAGAGTATTGCGGCTCTATGGCTAATTTTATGCTTTTTAAGAAGATCCAATGTATTCAATTGATTGTTGAAAAATTGTCCCTTCGCACCAGTGATTAATTCGAATGTTTCCTCATCAATTCCCTTTAAGGAAACTCTTACATAGATATTCTTAAATTTACTTAATTCCTTGATATATTCTTCATCAATGAGGAGTCCATTTGTTTCAAGAATGAAAGTTTTTTGTTCTGGAACTAATTTTAGTAATTCTAACAAATGTTTTTTAAAAATGGTTGGTTCTCCACCACTAATTCTAACTAAAGGTAAATTCATAGATAATAATCTTTGAACCACTTGTCTTGGGGTATAAAATTCACCAAATTTTTCAGGTTTCCATACTTTTTTCTGAGCCCAACAATAAACACATCTTAGATTACATCCTAAACAATCTGCTGTGGCACACCCTCCATAAAATCGGGTTTTTCGGAATCTATAATATTTTTTGGAAATTTCTCTACTTACATGAAGTTCCATGATTCTTGAAAGATTAATTGGATCAATCATTAAAAAACCTATTAACTCTAATATATTTAAATGATGAAGATAAAATTATATCTACTTATAATTATTCGCTTTGATTATTAAAATGATTACAGAACATGCACAGAATAAAAAATGTGCTGATTGTGGAAAATTTATTACTTTCTCAGAATTTTGTACAATTAATCCTTCATTTTCAGAAGAAAGAGCTAAAAGTTTATGGAATGACTCAATTATTTCTATTTATTGCCCAGAATGTTATTTTAATAGACCGGAAAAACCTTTTAAGCAAAAGAGAGGATATTTTAATTATCACTTGAGATTTACAAACTAATAACTTATTTTTTTTCTTGAATTTTGGATTTTCTCTCCCGCTTCAGATAATATTCTTTAGTTACTTCATTAAAGAGTTTAATGAAATTTGGATCACATTCACTTTTTCGATGGAATTTATGTGTAGCATTTTTGTTAAGATATGACATGTCTCTGTTATTTAGATATTTGAGAACATCATATTTCAGTAATTTATTAATTTTTCCAATTCCAATGTCAAGATTATTTTGATCGATTTCTAAAATAATTTCTGTAAGAGCTTTGCTTAATAAATTTCTAAAATGAAAATCAATTGACAGAAGTAAAGGCTGTAAATAAGTATGTAAATTTTGATTGTATATAACTTGAATAAGAATATGCTTCAATGGATTTGAGCCAAACAAAATGATGCTATTAAGAAAACGATTTATATTTCTTAAATTATTGAGTTTTAAATAATTCTCTACAAATTTAGTACTATCAATGATCGAGACAATCTCTTGTTCATTTAATTTTTCCACATAACGTTCTGTGATTAGATATTCTACAATGGTAGGATATCCATTTTCAAGTCGTTTGGCAATTTCTTCCTTGAAAACAAGTTTTGCTGTAGGGTCTCCTACTTCATATAATCTTCTTAATAATGGAAATGATAGATTAGAATGAAGCAAATTTGTATTATAATTATTCTCACACCAGACTTGGATGTTTGAACAATGTCCCCAAAATTCTGTCGTAGGATTAATCGATTTATTGATCATCTGATGATTATTTACTGATTGATTATATACTTCTATCGCTTCATCAATTGAATTGATTTCGTCATATTGTTCAATTTCTTTAATGGGAATATTGAAAAGGAGATATTTACACTGATTAAAAGGTTTATCATTTACGTAAATAACAGTATTACCGTGCTCCAATCTTAATGATAAATATTGATTAATTCTAAACAAATTATTCTTTTTCTGAGAGGTAACTTTTTTGTAATGTTTTCTAACAGGATCAGGATTATGCCATGGTTCTCCTTTGGTATTAAAAAGAAGACGACAATATCTACAGGTCAAACCATATGTGGATGGAAATACTCTTGTTATTACGGTTGGTTTTAGTTTTCTATTACAATTTGAGCATAAAATATCTTCAAACATGGTCTATCTTTGGATTTATCTTTGGTAAGAAGAATTATTTTTATCGATATAAAAAGCTAGATAGATAAGTAATTTTCTATCTTTTTGACACATTAATTTGACAAATCACACATATTCCAACTCTCTATTATTGCTTGATATATTTTTAATAGGATACAATTCCATTGATAATTCAAAAAAATTAAGGGATAGGAAAAGAATGGATTATTCGGAGACCTTCTTAAAAATGCTTCAATTTCTTCAGATTACATACAAAAAGTTCCCAAAATTTATGATAGAAATTATGGCTGAAAATTATGGCATTCCTCTTCAAGAAGTTAAACCCCTCATACTAAAGTTCAGAAAAGAAGGAATTTTACTAATATTAAAAGATGAAGGTTATACTTTTAAATTAAATAATAAAATAAATGTCTATAAATAAGGTAAATTGATTCTTTTTTAATTTTTTTTATAAAAGCACTATGTTGTGGTATTGACATTGGATTTATAATCATTAACTATTATATGATTATTAATTAAAATCAAACATAAGCAATGAAGAATTCCCAAATAAGGAATCTAATTAGTCAATACGGACAAAATGTTAAAGGGGTTTTAGCTGTATTAGTCTATGATAGGAAGAAGTCATTACTTACAGAGGAACTTAGCATAATTGATCTAAATAATGCTCAAATTCAAACAAACTATCAGTATATTGAGGAGCTAATTAAAAATCTTAGGGAAGAGTTTGGAAAAGACAAAGATTTCCTCTTAGTCGAAGAAATATCTGATAAAAAGCTAATATCCTGTTCATTAGGTATAAACTGGATTTTAATAACAATAGCTTTAAAAGAAACATCTGATATTGAATTAAAAGCATATTCTACTCACATCGCTAGCGAAATCGAGATGTTAGTCGAGGAAACTTATTTAGAACCCATTAGTTTAAAGATTCCCGTTATTATAAAGGTTTTTTCAAAAGTACAAGAGGCAAATATATTGGTAAGAAAACTTTCCTTAAAAATTATTGTGCTTGGAGACTATCAAGCAGGTAAAACATCTTTAGTCAAAAGATTTATCGAAAAGGATTTTAAAAATAACCTGAATAACACTATTGGTTTTAGTGTATATAAAAAACTTTTAAATATAAATGATAGAATTTTAATGAACTTAGCAATCTGGGATACTGGAGGCTTTTCAAGCCAAATTTCCCCATTAAAAGAGAAAATTTTCAATTTTGCTGATGCTGCAATCATTGTCATAGAAAAGTCCTGTAAAGATTGCTTGAAAAATATAAAAAAATGGCATAATGAAATAGTGAATTCATTAAATCAAGAAATTCCAGTTATTTTAGCAATTACAAAAATAGATATAAATGTTGGAGAGCCTCATTTAGATTTAAATGAAATTGAAGATTACGCTAAAAACCATCAAACTGATTATTTTTTAGCTTCAGCGAAAACTGGAGAGAATGTAGAGGATTTATTTTTCGAAGCTATTTATAAGGTAATCAATTTAAGGATTGATAATGATTCAGTTGGCTCAATTGAGGAAATTGATAAATATAAGGGTAATTATTTAAAACCTTCAGAAATCAATGCACTAAAAGATTTAGAACACCTTATAATAAGAAGCTTGAGATCCCAAAGTAAATTTTTAAAGGAGAGAGGGAATAAAATTGAGTTAGATGGAATTCCAATAATTTATGAAATTGATCACACTTCATTTGGTATTAAAATTGAAGATGGGCATATTGTAGGTTTAGGATTATTCAATTGCTATTTAAATACACTTCCGGAATCAATTTCTTCATTAAAATTTATTAAGAGGTTAAATTTGCGATGTAATCGTTTAATCCAATTACCTGATGTTATATTCAAATTAGATTTACTTGAATGGTTGGATATCGCCTTATCAGACTTAAAATCTATACCTAAAACTATTGGAAATAT
>JBHLNL010000003.1:56179-66788 GCA_048941605.1 Promethearchaeota archaeon
ACAATTCCTTAGCAACATTACCTAATGCAATGGGATTTCTTGAATTGCTGGAAGAGTTGAATCTTAATAACAACCCTATTAAATATCTTCCAAACGAGATATGTAATTTAAAATCTTTAAGATTATTATATTTAGAAGCTCCTTCTTTTTTTTATAGAGGAGATTTAAAAAATCTGCCCTATGATATTGGGAATCTATATTTGTTACAAGAATTAGATTTAAGTTCATGTGACCTAGATTATCTTCCCGATTCTTTTGGAAATCTAAAATCACTCAAGGTTTTAGATCTATATGATAATAACTTAACTTCACTCCCTAACACGTTTGGGAATCTAAAGATGTTGGAAATTTTAAATTTAGAAAATAATGAGTTAAAATTTCTCCCTAATTCTCTAGGAGAACTTTCTAACTTAAAACAGATAAACGTATCTAATAATCCATTACGAAAAAAAGCATCTGAAAAATTTAAGGCTTTAGCTCTAAAATCAAAAGGACTAAAATATACTAGGTTAATGAACCTTGCAGAAATTTGTAAACAAGAAGAAGCGGCAATAAAAACTGAAAAAAGTGGATTACCTAAAAGAAGTATAGGAAAAATATTAAAACCACTAATTTATGCTAGTTTAGTAGCCATATTAGGAATGATAACATTTCTTTCATTTAAAATTGATGCTCAAAATCTTGACATTACAATTTGGAGCTTGTTTGTCCTCTCGTTAATTATTAACTTTTTGATAGGTACATGTATTATAGCAAGTTTATCAAGTTATTTTAAAGTTTCAACTATACTTCTCACGAAAAGGATTATAAAGATTTTTGATATATTCGTTGTTTTTTATTTTGTATGGGCTATAAGAGCATTATTAAGAATATTTTTATCCATTGAACTAATCCCTTCAATTAATTTTTTGTTTGAAGTTTCTATTCCAGATTGGATGCTTGATTTTTTTACGAATTTTGGTTACAATCTAAATTTACCTTTCTTAGATAATTTAGATCTCTTTTTTGGGCATTTTTATTTAAAGATTTTTGGTATAGCGCTTGTTTTTTGGGCATTATATCGAAATGGATTCGGACATATTAGAAAAACTATATTTGACGAAAAGGCAGATAAAAATTTATGGATATTTTTAATTGTTGGGTTATTTGGAGCGCTCTCTTTAGCAATTATGAGTTATAGTAATTTAAAACCATTCTTAGATATAGGTTATAATATTGGAGTTATCATTGGCTCTTCTCTTTTTATTTGGGAGATTAACAAAATGAAAAAAATCTACTTCTATTATTATAATATTCTAATATTGGTTGGAATAACCATTATTTGGATTATTTCATATTGGAGCATTTTATATTCTTTAGTGATAATTATTGTATTGATTATCTCATACTTTTTACTGCGATTTTACCAGCATAAAAAAATAAAATATTTTATATACTAGTTTACTTGATTTTACCAATTTCACCTATTCTAGACAATAATCTCGCTACTGAAATCTCAAAATCAAGGATACCACCTGTATCCGTTTTACTTTGGAGAAAAGCATACTCATTTGGAGAATGTGCTCGAGCTCCATGCCCTAATCCACCAATAAGTATTGGTAGATTAAATTTCTCTTGGAAAATATAAAATGGTGCAGATCCTGTACTCATCGGCCATATTAACGTATCTTTACCAGTAGATTTTAAAAGTTCTACGTGTTCATTGACATATGGATGTGAAATCGATGTTTTTACCCATCTATAACCTTCTTCCATATCAAATTTAATATTTGGAGCATTCTTTCTTATAAAATCTGAAATTTTCATCCTTATGTCGTCTACTTCCATATTAGGAACAAGTCTTATATCCATATTTGCAAAACATCTATAAGGTAATACTGTTTTAGAGCCAGCTTCTTCAGTATAACCCGATATAATACCATCAATTGTTAAACAGGGAATAAAAAGCTTTCTTACAAATTGTTCTTTACTTAATTCTTTACCATTTTCATCGGTGTAAAATGTTTTTACATCTAATGTTTCCTTAATTTCTTGAAAATCAAGCTTTTTTATCAAATCTTTTATTAATTCTTCATCTTCTTCCGAAGGTTGTATAACTTTATCATAAATTCCTGGAATAAGTATTTTACCATTTGGAGCACGCATATTAGAGATCAAATCTACCATATTCCAAGTTGGTGAATCAATAAAACTTGATAGGGAAGAATGAATATTTCTAGAACATGGTCCCCCCCAATCCCCTCCTTGCATCCATAATTTAAAATATATAATTCCTCTACACCCTAGACTAATGTCAATGCGTCCATTGAGAGTTTCATTAAAAGAAGGGAAGAATACAACATCAGTCTTTTTTAATTCTTGCGAGTATTGATTCACAAAATCAGGTATATGTACTGACCCTAGTTCTTCTTCTCCCTCAATTGCAAAAATAAAATTAACTGGTAATTCTTTTTTCGAATCAGTTAAAGTTTTAATTGCTTGAAAAAAAGCCATTGTAGGACCCTTTGTGTTAATTACTCCACGTGCTACTAAAGCTCTTCCCATTCCTTCAAAATCCTCTACTATAGCACCTTCAAATGGAGGCACCATCCATTTTTCTGCTTCAACAGGCTGAACATCATACATACTATAAAAAAGTACAGTAGGTTTTTGGGGATTTGTAATTAATTCTCCATATACAACAGGCCACCCTTTTGTAGGAACGATTTGAATATTTTCAGCTCCAAGTTGAGAGAGAGTTTTAGCAGTAAATTCCGCAGTTTCTTTTATTCCTTCTCCTGTTGCTGATATTGAGGGTATCTGTAAATATTCTTGAATCGCTGGTAAATGAGATTCATCAAAATCTTTTTTAATCTGATCAGTCCACCACTTAATTGACATAATAAATCAAATTATTATATTGGATATTTATATCCAGTTTTTTTTTGTTAAAAAGATTTATATATTTTTTTACCATTATTGGTGTTTATAAAAATTAATAATATAATTAAGAAGAAAATAATGTCGAGCAATTTCTCTGAATATAATGAAGAAACTGAAAAAAAAGATATAAGAAAAGCTATTATGGATTATTACCATGAAGGACATGTTAAGAGCAATCCAGAACTCTACAATAATATCTTACATGATGAATGGAAATTTTTTCTTTTTGATGAAAAAAAGCAATTGAGAATAGTTGATAAAGCGGAATATTTATCTTGGTATGATCCAGAAAAAGTAAACAATGATTTAACTTGGACTACTGAATTTTATAATGTTGATGTAACAGGGAACAATGCTGCTGTAAAGCTTAGAATTGAATGTGAAGAAGTTGGATATATAGATTACTTTAACCTTATGAAGATCAATGATAAATGGTGGATTGTCCACAAACTCTCCCACAAAATTAAATAAGAAATCTCGGTATATTTTAAAATTTAATATGAATTTGGGTCAATCCCAAATAGTATATCTTGGAGTTTATTTCTAATTTCTTTTGAAATATTATTTACGATATCCTCCTGAATATGTTCTAAATATTCATAAAGAATTTTTTTGATTATTGGTTCAATGTCTCTTGTTAATTCATCGATATTTTCATGCTTTTTTAAATAAAGATCTTTATAGACTTTTAAATAGTTGATATTCAGTTTTTTAAGCCATGATTTTCCTTTAATTTCTAATATACTAAGAATTTTTCTAGATTTTGCTGCATTGAAATGTTTAAACTCAAATTCAAATTTAGTTAATTGATCTTCAAAAAATTTAACAATACGAGTTTTTTCTTTTAAACCTAATTCTGTTTTAGAATTAAGGAAAATAATGATCATATAGTTATCAAGCAAAAAGAAAATCTGAACCTTTATATTAGACCCATGGATTTCTAAGTTCGACAAGTTTTGAATATTCGTTTGTCCTGCGAAAGTTTTAAGTGAACTAAAATACATCGAAATTAAATCAATTTCTAAAAAAGTTTTATCATCTTCTGACAAATAAGAATTTATAGGCCCAAAATTGTTTTTATTCTTAGAATTATGTTCAATTACCATTATAGTATTTCCATACTGATCTGCTATTAAACATCCAATTATAGGAGGGATTTTATCAAAATTACATGAATAATAAGCGCTTTCAATTAATATATTTTCGAAATTGTCTTTATGCTTTTCATTTTCGTTATATTTTCTCAAGAAATCATTATTTTGACCAGATACCATTAAATTATCCCCATTCGTTAATATCAATGAAGTCTAAACATAAACAATTAAAAACACAAATCTCTTTAAAAATGTAAGAGAGATTACTAAATTTTGATGAAAGTAAAAACAAATCTAAATAAAATAATGAGATAAGAGAAGCTATGTATGGGGAGTTAATGGCAATTCTTACCGGAGTATCTTTTGCTCTTTCATTTGTTTTAGCGAGAAAGATAGAAAATGAAGCAACACCAATTTTTCAAAATACCATACGCTCTATAGTAGGATTTATAACTTTTTTTCTTATCTGTTTATCTTTTGGTATCTTGTTACAAACATTTTCTTTGCCACTAATATTAGTACTAGTATTAGTTACTAGTATTTCATTTACTGTTATCCTAGGGGATACAGCATATCTTATATCACAAAAAATTTTGGGACCTGCTAGAGCTCTTGCCATTACTACTACAACTCCTTTTTTTACGATATTATTTGCTATTTTTTTCTTAAATCGCCCAATTTCAATTCAAATGATTTTTTCAGGAATATTAATTGGAATTGGAGTAATAATAATTACAAGAGGAGAAAAAGATGATCTGAATAATGAAGAATCAAATGAAAATAAATTAAATAATAGGTTTTTACCTAAGATGGTTAAAGGAACCCTTTGGGCCCTTTTTACTGCAGTTTCATGGGCGATAGGTATTGCTCTAACAGATTTTTCTATTAATCAAGTTGATCAAATATTGAATTTGGGAGTATTAAGTACTATGATAGCTATGATGGTACGATTTCTATTTGCATCTATTTTATTAAGTATGTTTGCATTAATAGAGAAAAAAAGAACCTCAACTCCAAAAAATCGGAACACTTGGATTATATTAATTATCTCTGCAATCCTCAGTTACTCTATTGGGAGTATCTTTTTTGGAGAAGCCGTTCATACTGTTGGTGCTGTTTTCATGTCTCTTATATCTACAGCTATGCCATTGTTTACAATTCCTTTCTCTTATCTAATAAATAAAGAAAAACTTTCAAAAATGGGATTTTTAGGAGTAAGTATAACTTTAATAGGGGTCATTATTGTTCTATTGCCATGAAATGTCCTAGTATATAAAAATATATATATAGAATAATAACGCTTTAATAACTTAAATAAATCCTTAAGGGATTAGATTTAATCACAACCTTTAAATATATAATTTTATATACTAGATTGGGTATAATAATACATTAGATTTAAATTAAATTTTTAGGCGACAAATCAAAAAAATGACTTTTAAAAATTTTTATGAAATTGCAATGGCTGTCATTGGAATGTCTGGGTTGATAGCTCTTGCGGTTGTTTTATTGGTACTTACAGGTATTTTTCTTTAGTTTTTCTATTAAAGATTAAATTTATTTCTGTTTTCTTCTGTATCCTCAAAGATTTGCCATACTGCAACTTGATCATTTTCGATTCTTGCAGTCCATATAGCATGATCTTCTTCTAATGAGTCTTTAGACCATTTAGCATATCCTAATATAATCACTAGGTTACCTCGTGATTCTACTCTAGAAAAGTAATTTCTATAAGTAGGAAAATTAGTAAAAAATTCTTTCCATCCATTAACCATATCTCCAAATTCATCTCCCGCTCGATCGATAAAAATATGGTTTTCTGTCATAAGAGAGCTAAGACCTTCAATATCACGATTATTAATATACTCATTAAATTGGAGAGCTATCAATTTTGGATCTTTTAAATTTATAATACATTTCTACCTCTGTGTAAGATTTACCTTATATATAATGGTATTTTTCTAATTCTATATATCATATGTTATTATAAAAATTTTAAATAACACATCTAAACTTAGTATGATTAAAATGATTTTTCAAACCTTTGAAGAAGTAATGTGGTTTTTGGTATTCTACCTTATAGTTCTATTAGTAATGGCAATTTTCTTAAAATTAGCTTTAGGTTTCTTTAGTAAAGCGAGAAACACTGATTTCGGGCGCGTTTTTTTAACAGCTTTCTTAATAACTGTAACTTTTGCCTTAGTTTTTCTGTATTTAGGAGGATGGCTCGCATGGTTGGTCGCTTTAATTATAACTTGGGTAGTTATTAGTGCAATGCATAGTGTAGGATTTTTAAGTGCAATTGTTATAACAGTTATAGCTTTCTTATTGTATGTTCTCGTTGTTTTCTTACTTGCGGCATTATTAAATGTAACTATCAATGTATGGCCACCATTCTAAAATTTTTTTTTCTTTTTATTTTTTAAAAGCTAAATCTATTGGTTTCTTGACATAATCCGACATAAAAAACTTATATATTAAATTTGTCGACAAAAACTTTTAATATCAGATTAATAGTTGCATTTAAATATAATTTCTTCAAAACATATATTGTTCAACCCTAACGGTTTGAACGTCGAGAAGAGGTATTGTTACCTCAATGCATTGGAACCGTAAGGTAATCAGTAGCGGTATGAAAAGAGGTTGTGTGTAAAAGCACAATTTGAACTAAAATATTAACCATTTGGTTTTTATTCGGTGTTCAATCTGGCTAATTCGCAAGAATTGGTAAGGTTATCAAACGGTAGCACCATTTAAAGAATAAGAAATTATTCGTTATTTGGTATTTCTTTTCACGACGCAACCTGATTCAATGTTTTGAAAAATTTTTCCACGTAAGTGAAAAAAAACAATACTGTTTGCTTATGATTACCTCTGGGTATTCATTTGCAACTTCTCGTCCCTTCTTTAATCTTTTCCTCTTTAAATCTCTAATCTTTAAATTTTAGAAGTTAAATAAAAAAAATTTATAAAAAAGAGAGAAATCCATGATTGTTAAAGGAAAAGAATTAATCAGTACAACTCTTGGACTTATCGGAAGTATAATGAGTGTAATAGAAGGTGTTATCTTCATTTTTGTTAGATCATATATTTTTTCTTTATTTTTTATAATATTCTTTATGTCTGGAATAATTGGAGCAATCGCAGGATTTACCGGTGAGAGAACTCTAAGTAGATCTCTTATGGTATGCGTAGGGATTTTTGCAATTTTTTTTACTTCTATAATATTCCTCGATATTGTAGGGCTTTCAGTCTTTTTATTATATACCTGTTATTTCTCATCAATATTAATATTACTCGCAGGTGTTTTTGATTAGTGGGAAAAAAATTCAAAAAGTAAATATAAAAAGTATTAAGGAGATAATATGAAATTTAATTCTAAAATGCTATATTTTTACTTCTCCATAATTTAACGAATTTTTTGAAATCTTTAACAGAAATCCCTAAAGAATTTTGATTATTTTTAATATTACTCTTTTTTTTCTTATCTTGTTTTTTTTTCAAACCTAATTTCCAATCATAATAAGATTCAGTACTTGTCACAAGAATTAGATTTATACTTTCTCAAATAAGTTAAAGGAGTCCGACAAATTTCAGAAAAATATATACTATTGAATTTAAGATGAAAATTATCAAGTTATTCTACTGTATCTCAATTCCACAACTAGGACATATTTTAGCAGTTTCTTCTATTTTTTTCCCACAATAGGAGCAATATTTAATTTCTAGTCCTTGGATAATAGTTTGTTCTTTAAATTTTTCTTGTATTGGTGATTTTCCGAAGGTTTTAAGCAAAGAAAATAAATGAGAGAAAAGTCCATTAAACCAAGATTGTTTTAATTTATCAACTCTAAATATAGTTCTACCAATAGGTATCGCTTCAACTCTTATTAGAGTTTGATTTCCTTCTAGTTCGTAAAAATTAATTAGAATTTTCTTTCTCCAATTCGGATCACGGCCAGTATTTGTCATCATTGTCCCTTGTTTTGCTTCAATAAATGTGTGAGGTGTTGAACTTTTAATTTTTGCTTTATATTGAGTACTTAACCATTGCATTGTAAGATCAAATGCCTTTTGGGAACTTATTTGAAGTTTTTCTTCATAAATCACATTTACTCTCATAATTAATTTGTAAAACAAATATTAAATTAAGTTAACTATTTTCTTGATTAACTATTCAATTGATTAAATTTGATTTGAAAGCAATACCTCGTAGAGATTTTAAATCTAAGTTTGACAGGATCCTAAAAAGAATACCAGCTTTAGGTAAACTTCTATCAAGCGTATTTGGTATTTTTGAAATATATATTCTTGAATTATTTAGAAGGTTTGATAAAAAATTCAATATTTACACTATGGGTATTGTGAATAAATATTTTATGAAAGGGCGATGGGGTGGAAGAGTTGTTCCTTTGAATAAAAACATAAATTTTGACTCAAAATTTATCTCTTCTCAAGAAATCCTTGAAATATTAAACCGTTCAAATATTGCAGGAATTGGATGGTGTTATTGTCGCTCCGTCCAAAGAAAATATGAAAATCCTAATTGTGATCATCCCTTATTTTCATGTATTCATCTAAGTTTTGGAAAATCATTATATGAGATTCCTTATAAATCTCTGAATCTAAAAAGAGTATCTAAAAAAGAAATCGAAGAACTGTTAGAAGATTGTGATAAAAGAGGACTCATTCATCAATTAATTTATTTTCCAAATCCCCAGTTCTATTATGTAATATGTAATTGTTGTCCTTGTTGTTGTGTAGTTTTAAATAAGTTTCTTAAATTTGGCTCTCCTCAAATGATAAAAAGTGATTTTTTAGCAAAAACAGAAATCGATAAATGTACTGATTGTGGAACCTGTAAATCATGGTGTTATTTTGGAGCAAGAGATATTGTCAATAACAAATTAAAATTCGAATCATTAAGATGTTTTGGATGTGGAATTTGTATATCAAAATGTCCTAATGGAGCAATTAGTTTAATGACAAAAAACTAAATTTTATGATTAAAAAAAAGGTAAATATTAAACAATGTTATTTACGAATTGGTGGTTTTATCAAAAATGCTAAAACAATGGCTCCTACTGATAAGTACGCCATTACAACAAATAGTGCTAGGTAACTCCCAAATGCGAGAACAAATAGATTAACACCAACTGCTCCTATAAAACCTGCTATACCATAAGCAGTAAAGACTATCCCATAATTAGGTCCTAAGTTTTTCGAACCAAATAGATCTGCTGTTGCGGTTGGAAATAAACTAAAATTACCACCAAAACAGAAGTAAATTGCACATGTTATTATCAAAAAATAAAGCTCACTGAAATTAGTTGTAAAGTAAAGAAGCAAAAGAATGGTTTGAGTTGAAAACATTATTAACATTGCTTTCTGATAAGTGATTAAATCAGCTAATTTACCCCATAAAATTCTTCCTATACCGTTAAAAAGAGCAGCTAAGCTTCCTATTAGCACAAAGTCAGCAGTTCCAATTATATATATGAAATTCTCGCTAGCATCAACTGTTTTTGCGAAAGAGGCATATGAACCAATTACCATTAATCCAGACATTGCACTTAATATAAAAGCAGCCCAAAGCATCCAAAATTGGGGAAGTTTAATTGTTTGTTTTCGCTCAAATTCAAGTCCAGAAATACCACTTTCCACTGATGGTGGTGGTGGAACCCAATTCTCTGGTTTCCAGCCTTCAGGTGGATTGCTTAATGTCATTGCTCCTCCAATTATAAGAACTAAATAGACAATTCCAAGTATAATAAACATTAGAGGAATATTTGGCGATACTGTTGACACAAAATTAGGATGGTCAGTCTCAAGGCCGGTTGGATTTGCAAGTGCTTTTATCACATAATTAAATATGAAAGATCCTGCTCCAAATCCCGCAACAGCAATTCCATTGATAAGCCCTTTTTTATCTGGAAACCATTTACTTGCTGATGCTATAGGACATACATACCCAAATCCTATTCCCATTCCGAAAATAATTCCGTAAGTTATTAATAATCCTATAAAAGTAGTCATAAATGCTGAGATAATAACTCCTCCACCCATTAAAATTCCTCCTAGAATAGCAATATTTCTTGGACCATATTTTTGTTGTAATTTACCTGCAAAAATCATAGTAATAGCAAAAGACAATAACCCCACTCCAAAAATGTAGACTGTAACTTCCCTGATTTCATTCAAATAGGGACTAACAAATATTGTAAGCGTTCCCCAAGAATATATTGTGCCTAATGCAAGTTGAATCATAATAGCGCCAATAACAACAATCCAACGATTTCTAACTTTTTGTTCCTCAGACATTTTTCGTCTCACTCTAATTAGTTTTTATGTTTAAGAATTTATTGATGGATAAAAACATTATTTTAATATTTTAAAAATTGAGCAGTAAGGCTTTTTATTAGGTTTATACAAAAATGTGAATGTTTTGAGTGTTTTATAAAAAAATTAATTAAGATATTGGATATTAACAACTTTTATATCAAATATAACTATATGAATTTAATATGAGATTTATTTCTGGTTTAAAGAATTTATCAAAAAAAACGCTTTTATTAGTTATTCTTCTTTTATTT